>NZ_JBVIIT010000020.1:0-84166 GCF_055569615.1 Streptomyces sp. NPDC031379
GGCTGCTCGGCGGTGCCCTCCGAGCGCGGGAAGAACTCGTACCAGGAGCCGTACAGGGCGCGTTCCCGCTCGACCAGCAGCGGCATCGGATCGGAGGCCGTCACCAGCTCCCGCAGCGGATACCGGGCGAGGACCGCCTCCACCTCCGGGGCCAGCGCCGCCTTCAGACGGTCGTTCACCGACAGGGAGTCGTCGCCGAGCGCGTGCGCGGCGGCCAGCACCAGGTTCCGCTCCGGGCCCTTGGGCACTCCGGCGGCCGCCCGCTCGTACAGCTCCGCGCCCTCCTCCAGGACCAGGCCGGTGTCGATCCCGGCCGGCACCTTGACGGACGCGGTGTGCCGCCAGGTCGCCAGCGGATGGCTCCACGCCTCCACGCGGAACGTCCAGCGGCCCGTCGCGTCCGGGGTGATCTCCGCTCCCCAGCGGTCGCTGCCGGGGGACAGCTCCCGCATCGGTGTCCAGGGGCCACGGCGGCCCTTGGGATCGCGCAGGACCACATTGGCGCCCACGGCATCGTGCCCTTCACGGAACACGGTGGCCGTGACCTCGAAGGTCTCCCCGGCCACCGCCTTCGCCGGGCGCCTGCCGCACTCCACGGCCGGCCGGACGTCACGTACCGGTACACGGCCGATGGCCGGGGTCCTGCGCATGTATCTCACCTCCGCCGTGCGCAAAGCCGGGCACGGGGCCCGGCTTCGCGATCCGTGTGGGGGCCGACCGCGTCGGTCCCCCGGGGGAACGCCTTGTACGGTGCCAGGTCAGGGGCTTGGCGCCGTGGATCGCCGCTCCGGTGGCGACGTTCTTCTGGCCGCCCGGCGTGGCTGCGGCCGTCCGTCCTGCTCGCGCAGGTAGGTGACCAGGCTCGTGCGGAGATAGCGCTCGGCGGCGTCCGCGGCCTCGCGGGCGCAGCGTTTGCCCATCAGAACGCACAGCGTGTACCCCGAGTCCTCGAAGGTGGCCCGGACCGTGCGGTCGTGGGGCGAGGCGAGCATCGCGCGCTCCCAGGCCCGGTAACGCCGCAACTGCCGGGCCACTTCGGCCTTGGCGGGTAGCAGCATCGCCCTCTTCACCCTCCACGCTCTCGACTGGGCGCGTTCCCGACGGTCGGGTGGTGTCCGCGCACGGGGAGGCGCGGCACCGTTACGGCGATCGAGGCTTTCACTTATGGTGCACGTACGATGACGCAGCGTCTTGTTGGAGCTTCAACCATTGCGGGTGTCGGGTGCTCGTGTTGCACGAATGGCGTAGCGGCCTCACCGTGGAGGTGACTCAGAAGCGATCAACGCTCACGCTATGTGTCCGGGATCCCTCCCGGCCGGGCGAGGGGAGCGAGAGCTTGGCCGGTGAGGAGCAAGCGACGATGAAGACCGCAGTGCCCTGCTACTACCACCTCGATGTGGAAGTCAGCCCGGAACGGGTGGTACAGGTCAGCCGCATCCTGGCCGCCCACCTCCGCTACTGGGACCTCGAGAACCTCACGGATCCCGTCTGCCGCGGCGCGGAACTGCTGCTGCGGGCGATCGACGAGCACGCCAGCGACAAGCACACCTCCATCGAGATGTGGTGGAACGGCCAGCACCTCATCACCGCGTTCGGTGACGACGACCCCGATCTGCGCCCCGACCAGGATCTGCGCGCCTGCCTGGCCGACATCGCCGCGATGAGCGACGGCTGGGGCTGCTGCGCCTCGGACACCGGCAGCAAGATCATCTGGTTCTCGCAGCGGGCCCGCGCCGGCGAGCGCGTCCCGTTGGTGCCCCTCGCCCCCGACCCCGCCCTGCGCACGGGTCTGAAAGTGCCGCGCGCGGAGCCGGTCGCCGTACTGGCCGCGCCGGCGCCCGCCGGTGACGACGCCCTGGAGGGCAGCCGGTGACCGCGCGCAAGAGGCGCAAAGGGGTGCCCGTGTGGAGCGGGCACCCCTACCCGTTGGGTGCCGTGTTCGACGGACAGGGCACCAACTTCGCCCTGTTCAGCGAGGTCGCCGAGCGGGTCGAGCTGATCCTGGTCGACGACGCCGGCACCGAGACCTCCGTCCCGCTGCACGAGGTCGACGGCTTCGTCTGGCACGGCTGTCTGCCCGGCGTCGGCCCCGGCCAGCGCTACGGCTACCGGGTGCACGGACCCTGGCAGCCCGCGCTCGGCCACCGCTGCAACCCCGCGAAGCTGCTGCTCGATCCGTACGCCCGTGCCGTGGACGGCCAGATCGACAACCACGCCTCCCTGTACGAGCGCGCCCCCGACGGCCCCGCCCCGGCCGACAGCGCCGGCCATTCCATGCTGGGCGTGGTCACCGACCCGTACTTCGACTGGGGCGACGACCGCCCGCCGCGGACACCGTACGCGGACTCGGTGATCTACGAGGCCCATGTGCGCGGCCTGACCCGCACCCACCCGGACGTCCCCGAGCGGCTGCGCGGCACCTACGCAGGCCTCGCCCACCCCTCGGTGACCGGGCACCTGACCTCGCTCGGCGTCACCGCGGTGGAGCTGATGCCGGTTCACCAGTTCGTGCAGGACGGTGTGCTGCAGGACCGCGACCTGTCCAACTACTGGGGCTACAACACCGTCGGCTTCTTCGCCCCGCACAACGACTACGCCGCCTTCGGCAGCCGGGGCCAGCAGGTCGACGAGTTCAAGGCCATGGTGAAGGCGCTGCACGCGGCCGGCCTCGAAGTGATCCTCGACGTGGTCTACAACCACACCGCCGAGGGCAACGAGATGGGCCCCACCCTCTCCCTGCGAGGCATCGACAACGCCTCCTACTACCGCCTGGTCGACGGCGACTGGGCGCACTACTACGACACCACCGGCACCGGCAACAGCCTGCTGATGCGGCACCCCTACGTGCTCCAGCTGATCATGGACTCGCTGCGGTACTGGGTCACCGAGATGCACGTCGACGGCTTCCGCTTCGACCTCGCGGCCACGCTGGCCCGGCAGTTCCACGAGGTCGACCGGCTCTCGGCGTTCTTCGACCTGATCCAGCAGGACCCGGTGATCAGCCGCGTCAAGCTGATCGCGGAGCCCTGGGACGTGGGGGAGGGCGGCTACCAGGTGGGCAACTTCCCGCCGCTGTGGTCGGAGTGGAACGGCAAGTACCGGGACGCGGTACGGGACTTCTGGCGGGCTGAGCCCGGCTCGCTCGGCGAGTTCGCCTCCCGGCTGACCGGCTCCTCCGACATCTACCAGCACAGCCGGCGCCGGCCGCGTGCGAGCGTCAACTTCGTCACCGCGCACGACGGTTTCACGCTGCGCGACCTGGTGTCGTACAACGACAAGCACAACGAGGCCAACGGCGAGGACAACCGGGACGGCGAGAGCCACAACCGGTCCTGGAACTGCGGCGCCGAGGGCGACACCGACGATCCGGCCGTCCTCGAACTGCGGTCCCGCCAGCAGCGCAACCTGCTGGCCACACTGCTGCTCTCGCAGGGCATCCCGATGCTGTGCCACGGTGACGAACTCGGCCGCACCCAGCGCGGCAACAACAACGCCTACTGCCAGGACAACGAGATCTCCTGGATCGACTGGGAGCTGACCGACGAGCAGCGCAGCCTCGCCGACTTCACCCGGCGCGTGATCGCCCTGCGCGCCGCGCACCCGGTGCTGCGCCGCCGGCGCTTCTTCCGCGGCGAGACGGTGACCCACGCGAAGCAGCCGCTGCCCGACCTGCTGTGGCTGCGGCCCGACGCCCGCGAGATGACCGACCGCGACTGGCAGCGCGGCGACGCGCACTCGGTCGGCGTGTTCCTCAACGGCGACGCCATCGCCGAACGCGACTCCCACGGGCGCCGGATGGTCGACGACTCCTTCCTGCTGCTTGTCAACGGCTACTGGGAGCCGGTCGTCTTCCGGCTGCCCGACCACTCCTTCGGGGAGCGCTGGACCACGTTGATCGACACCGCCGAGCCGGACGGCGTCCCCGACGAACGCGAACGCAAGGCCGCCACGAAGGTCCGCGTGGAGGCCCGCGGCCTGATCCTGCTGTCGCGGCCGTCACGTGCCGCGCGGTAGCCGGCCGGCCACCGGGGGCGCCGGCTCCCGGCGGCCGGCCGGCGCCCCGCGCCGTTCGCGCGGACTCAGCGGATGCGTCGTGACGTCACCGTGAACTGCGCCCCGTCGGCATCCCGCAGGATCGCCTCGGTCTCGTCCTCCTGCAGCACACTGCCACCGTGCTTCTCCGCGGTGCGGGCACAGCCCGGCACGTCGGCCACGGCGAAGTGGATCTGCCAGTGCGGGCGCACGGACGGGTCCGGGGCGGCCTCCACCGCGCCCGAGTCGATCCGCGCCACGATGTCGCCCTGGCTGCGCAGCACCACCTCGCCGCCGTCGTACTCGACCTCGCAGCACCCCGGCTGCCCGGAGGCCCAGTCGAGGATCTCGCCGTAGAAGATCGCGGAGTCGAAGGCGTTGCGGGTGTGCAGCCGGATGAACGTCGGCGCGGCCCGCCGCCACGCCTCCCAGTTCGAGACCAGCTCGCCCTGCCAGATGCCGAAGGTCGCCCCGTCCCGGTCGGCGAGCAGCGCGGCCCGGCCGGGCGGGAAGGACAGCGGGCCGACGGCCGCCGTGCCGCCGCGCTCCCGGGCCCGCGACACGGCCACGTCCGCGTCCGGCACGGCGAAGTACGGCGTCCAGGCCACCGCCATCTGCCACATGGCGGCGACCGCGGCGATCCCGGCCACCGGAACCCCGTTCGCCAGGGCGATGCGGAAGTGCTCGCCGAGTTTGGCACCGCGCCAGCGCCAGCCGAGGACGGCCGAGTAGAAGTCCTGCGTGGCCTGCAGATCGCGGCTGGTCAGGCTCACCCAGCACGGCGCACCGAAGACGGAGTCCGTGGAGACGACCTCTCTTCGCCTCGGTCCCGCCGGTTCGTCGGCGCTCGGTCCGCTGACAGGCGTGTCTTGGTTCATGGCAGTCGCGTCCTGCTCTCGGGGCCTGGCGGCCACCGGTCTCGACCAGTGTCCGACCGGAAGGGGGTCGGGTGCCTGTCGAGTACCCCGGGTGGCAGATGTCCAGGCCGCTCGCGCACGATGGAGGCATGGCAGAGAGCGAACCGGACCGGATCGCCGAGTTGCAGACACAGATCGACCAGCTGAAGGAGGCCGTGACCTCCCACGCGGTCGTCGACCAGGCGATCGGGATGATGGTGGCCCTCGGCCGGGTGACCCCCGACCAGGGGTGGGAGGTGCTCAAGGAGATCTCCCAGCACACCAACATCAAGCTGCGCAACATCGCGGAGCTGATCCTCATCTGGGGGCGCCGGGGCGACATCCCGCCCGAGATCCGCGCCGCGCTCGAGGACGCCCTGGACCGGTACGGCCCCACTCAGGTGCCCGGCACCGCGGAGGACTGAGACGCGACGGGTTGCGAGAGGGCCGCTCGGAGGCGCCACAGGGGTGGCCGGAGCGCCGCTCAGCGGATCTCCGCCAGCAGCTCCTCGCGCAGCCGGTCGAAGCAGCCGCTGAGCAGCCGCGAGACGTGCATCTGCGAGATGCCGAGCTGCTCGGCGATCCGGCTCTGCGTCATGCCGCGGAAGAACCGCAGATAGAGGATGACGCGCTCGCGCTCGGGCAGCGCCTCCAGGCACGGCTTGACCGCGGCCCGGTCGACCACCAGGTCGAATCCCGGGTCGGAGGCGCCGAGAGAGTCGCCGAGGGCGTAGCCGTCCGTACCGGCCACCTCGGCGTCCAGCGACAGCGCGGAGAAGCACTCCAGCGCCTCCATGCCGGTGCGCACCTCCTCCTCGCTCAGCCGGGTGTGCGCGGCGATCTCGGCGACGGTGGGGGCCTGGCCCGACGTGGTCTGCGCCAGCTCCTTCACGGCGGAGCGGACGCGGTTGCGCAGGTCCTGGACCCGGCGGGGCACGTGCAGGGTCCACATGTGGTCACGGAAGTGGCGCTTGATCTCGCCGGTGATCGTGGGCACGGCGTACGCCTCGAAGGCACGGCCGCGCTCCGGGTCGTAGTGGTCCACGGCCTTGACCAGGCCCAGTGCGGCCACCTGGTACAGATCCTCCAGCGACTCCCCGCGGCCGCGGAAGCGTACGGCGATCCGCTCGGCCATGGGCAGCCACAGCTGGACCAGCTCGTCCCGCAGCGCCTGGCGCTCGGGGCCGTCGGACAGTTCCGCGAGCCGCTCGAAGGACTCCACCGTGTCGGGGGCGTCGTCGTGCGGGTGCGGGTGGGACTTGGTGCTGCCGCTGACACGCATCGTGCGCACCTCTCTCAGCAGGTGCTGGGTGGACAGACACCGTGGGAGGTGCGCTCGGGACCTGGGAACGGACAGGGGCGCCCGGCGATGCCTGCTCCCGCGGACGTGCCTCCTGTCCGAAGCACACGGGTTCGTTTTCCCATTCTAGGTCGTCTCAAAACAAATGAGGACATAAGGGGCGGACTCGAGGCGTGGAGGGGACGACGGGTGACAACGCCGGCACGCCCCGGACGCCTCGCCCGCCGATCTAGCCTCGGACGTGATGTGCGGCACGCGCGCGCACCCGTTGCGAAGGGGCCCTGAACGGATTCTTCCTGCGCAGCGCTTGATCACCGATCAAAGCGGGTGAATCCCCTGGCCACAGCGCATTCTGCTCATTTGACAGTGCGCTCGGCGCACAGATAGACAGCACCTCTCGAAGGTCGAGAGGGGCACTGTGTACGAGCCGAACGTGGTCGGGGACTGGCACGAGTACGACGAACATGCCGGTCTGCGGGTCCGCGTCCACCGCCTGGAGGCGGCCGAGCCGCCGCGCGGACGCGACGACGCCGCCGTCGGGCTGACGTACTTCAGCGTCCGGGTCACCGTCGAGAACCGCGGCACGCGGCACTACGGCATCCATCTGGAGGACGGCCAGATCGACGTCCGGGTGGGCCCCGACGGCGAGGGCGCCTTCATCGACTGGCGCAACTCCCAGTTCATCGAGGGCTTCGACGTCTACCCGCTGCGCCGGGCCACCGCCGTCGTCTACGCCGCCGCCCCCGAGGCCGCCCTCACCCACGTGGACGTGCAGGTGCAGCTGCGGGTGGACGAGGAATGGGCCGACCGCCGAGTGTGGGCGGGCGGCATCGGCGTCCTGGAGGCGACCTCCGCGCCCGCCCCCGCCGGCACCGGCCAGGGCGGCCTGGCCCACCAGGTCAGCGCCTTCCTGAAGGAACAGACGGAGCCCGGCACCGCCTGACGCGAGCGGCTTCGCCGCCGCACGACCGGTGCGGCGGCCGCTCAGTGCGGGATGCCGTCGATGATCTCCCGCGCGCCCTGGCGCAGCAGCGCCACCGCGACCGAGGTGCCGAGCGTGGCGGGGTCCAGCCGGCCCGCCCACTCGTGGGCGTTCAGCCGGGTCTTGCCGTCGGGTGTGAAGACGCAGGCCCGCAGCGAGAGTTCCCCGCTGCGGTCCACGCGTGCGTAGCCGGCGATCGGGCTGTTGCAGTGACCTTGCAGCACGTGCAGGAACATCCGCTCGGCCGTGGCCTCGCGGTGGGTGGCGGGGTCGCCGAGCCCGCCGACCGCGTCGATCACCTCGGTGTCGCCCTCCCGGCACTGCAGGGCGAGGATGCCCGCGCCGATCGGCGGCATCATCGTCTCCGGGGAGAGCACCTCGCTGATCACGTCCGTGCGGCCGATGCGCTCCAGACCGGACACCGCCAGCAGCAGCGCGTCCGCCTCCCCGGCGGCCAGTTTCTCCAGCCGGCGGTTGGCGTTGCCGCGGAACGGCACGCACTCCAGATGCGGGTGCGTGGCGGCCAGCTGGGCGACCCGGCGCACCGAGGAGGTGCCGATCCGGGTGCCGGCCGGCAACTCGTCCAGGGTGAGCCCGCCCGGGTGCACCAGCGCGTCACGGATGTCGTCCCGCCTCAGGAACGCGGCGAACACCGTCCCGGCGGGCAGCGGCCGGTCGGCGGGCACGTCCTTGACGCAGTGCACCGCGAGATCCGCCTCCCCGGCCAGCAGGGCCGCGTCCACCTCCTTGGTGAACGCCCCCTTGCCCTCGACCTTGGACAGATCGCCCATCCACTTGTCACCGGTGGTCTTCACCGGGACGACCTCGGTGCGCACGCCCGGGTGCAGTACGGCCAACTCGGCGCGGACCCGCTCGACTTGGGCCAGGGCCATGGGTGAGTCGCGGGAGACGATACGGATCAGTTCCGGCACAGACATGGGGGACACGATAGACCCTGGGACCGCACGATCCCGCGACCTGTCACAGCATGACGTGCTTGACCTGGGTGTAGTCGAGCAGACCGGCGAGCGACAGGTCGCTGCCGTAACCGGAATGCCGTACGCCCCCGTGCGGCATCTCGGACACCGTGGTGCCGTGGGTGTTGACCCAGACGATGCCGGTGTGCAGCGCCCGGCTCGCGCGCATCGCCCGGTCGTGGTCCCGGGTCCAGACACTCGCCGCGAGCCCCTGGGGGACGTCGTTGGCCAGCTGGAAGGCCTCGGTCTCGGTGGTGAACGGCTGAACGGTGACGACCGGGCCGAAGACCTCGCCGCGCACGATCTCGTCCTCCTGCCGCACGCCGGCGACCACCGTCGGCTGGTGGAAGAACCCGGGGCGGTCCAGTGCGGCGCCGCCCGTGACGATCTCGGCGTGGTCCGGCAGGCCGTCCAGCACGCCGCGTACACCGGCGAGTTGGCCCGCGTGGGCGAGGGGGCCGAAGTCGGTGCGCGCGTCGTCGGGGGAGCCCGGCCGCAGCCGGGCGGCCCGGTCGGCGAAGTCGGTGACGAAGGCGTCGTGGATCCGGTGGTGCACCAGGAGCCGGGTGGCTGCCGTGCAGTCCTGGCCCGCGTTGTAGAAGGCCAGGGACGACAACCGCTCCACCGCGTCCTCGAGATCGGCGTCCTCGTGCACCAGCACCGGTGCGTTGCCGCCGAGTTCCAGGTGCAGCCGCTTGAGGTCGGCGGCCGCCGCGGCGGCGATCTCCCGCCCGGCACGGACACTGCCGGTGACGGCCACCAGCCGGATGCCGGGATGGGCGACCAGCAGGCGCCCGGTGTCGCGGTCGCCGCACACCACGTTGAGCACACCGGGCGGCAGGTGCTCGGCGGCGAGCCGGGCCAGCAGCGCCGCGGAGGTGGGTGTGGTGTCGGACGGCTTCAGGACGACCGTGTTCCCGGCGGCCAGCGCCGGGGCCACCTTCCACACCGCCATCATCAACGGGTAGTTCCAGGGCGTGATCTGCGCGCAGACCCCGACCGGCTCGCGGCGCAGCACGGAGGTGCGGCCCGGCGTGTACTCGGCGGCGGCGGCGCCCGGCAGGTTCCGCGCGGCCCCGGCGAAGTACCGCACCACGTCGGTGATCGCGGGCAGCTCGTCCGCCAGGAACAGGGCGCGCGGCTTGCCCGTGTCGGTGACCTCCGTGCGGGCCAGGGCGTCGGCGTTCCGCTCCAGGGCGTCGGCGATCCGCAGCAGCGCGGACTGGCGCCCCGCCGGGGTGGTCGCCGACCAGCCGGGGAAGGCGTCGCGCGCCGCGCGCGCGGCGGCGTCGACGTCCTCGGCGCCCGAGAGCGGCGCGGTGCCGTGGACGCGTCCGGTGGCCGGGTCGACCAGGCGCAGGACGGCTCCGGAGGCGGCCGGCACGTCCTCGCCGCCGATGTGGTTGAGCACGGGGGACGACGGAAGGTGTTCAGCCACGGCGCAGGGCCTCCTCGGCGGCGGCACGGCCGGTGCGGACGGCGCCCTCCATGTAGCCGGCGACCCACTGGTCGGAGCCGCAGACGTAGAACGGGGGTTCGTGGGTGCCGTGCAGCGGGCCCACCGCCATGACCTCACCGGGCGGCCACTGGGTGACATAGCCCCGGGTCCACGGGTCGGTGCCCCACAGCCGCAGATGGCAGGAGACCGGGCGGCGGGCCGCCTCGCCGAACATCGCGGCCATCTCGCCGAGCAGTTCGGGGGTGCGCAGGTGCGGCGGGATGCCCAGCAGGACGCCGTAGCGCTCGGGCGGTACCAGCGCGGACAGGACGCCCTCGCTCTGCGGCCAGGTGCTGCCGAGCACCCCCTCGGCCTCGGACAGGCCGTTCAGCCCGCCCGCGCGCCAGAAGGGCGTGCCGTAGACCGCGGCGAACTTGGCCGCGACGGCGTGGCGTTGCCGGTGCAGGGAGGCGAGACGTTCCTCGCTCACGCCGGTGACGGACACCGACCGCAGGGGCCCCACCGGCAGGGCGCTCACCACGGCGGCAGCGGTGAGGGTCTCGCCGGTGACCAGACGCACGCGGCAGTGGCCGGGCCGGATGCCGACACCGGCGACGGGCGAACCGAGGCGGATGCGCCCCTCCAGCTCGCGGCCCATGACCTCGGCGAGGGTCGCCGAGCCCTCGGCGATCCGCAGCCCCTCCCAGTCCTCGTAGTCGTAGTCGCCCGTGCCGGAACCCGGTACCGCCGCGCTCTTGCGCAGCGCGGCCAGCAACGAGATCCGCTCGTACGATCCTCCGGCCAGGGCGAGCTGGCCGATGTCCCACAGGCGTACGACGGCGGGCGTGGCGTGCCGGGAGCGCAGCCAGTCGGCGACGGACAGCCGGTCCAGGGCGGTCGCCTCCGGGTGCGACCAGGGGTCGTCCGGGTCGACGGTGGCGGCCAGTGCCGTGAACTCGGCGCCGAGCCGGTCGTGCACGGCCGGGTCGCCGGGGCCGAACCAGTGCGGAGGGTCACCCGCCGACCGCCCCTCCGGGGTGGCCCGGGTGAGGAGACCGGGTTCCTCGACGTAGCTGGGTACCAGCTTCAGGCCCAGTTCGTCGGCCAACCCGAGGTAGGCGGTGTGGGCACGGCCCACGACCTCGCCGCCCAGCTGGACGGTGCGGCCGTCGGGCGTGCGGATCTGCTCGACCCGGCCGCCGACGCGGTCCCGGGCCTCCAGGACGAGCACGTCGGTGCCGGCGGCCGTCAGGTCCCGGGCGGCGGCGAGCCCGGCAAGACCGGCGCCGAGCACGATCACGTCGTGATGCATCAGCTTCGCTTTCGTCGGGGGCGGGGGTCAGGCCAGGACCAGGCAGTGTTCGGGCCGCCAGCCGAACTCGACGGTCTCGCCGCCGCTCCAGCGGTCCTCCATGCGCGCGCGGGCCGTGTTCTGCTCCAGCACCGACAGGGTGACGCCGGGGGCGAGTTCGATGAGATAGGTCGTGGTCGGGCCGCTGTAGACGGTCTCGCGGACCACACCGCTGAGCATCGACATGCCCGGTTCGAAGTCGGACAGCCAGATCTTCTCGGGGCGTACGGAGACACTGACGGCGGTGCCGTCCTTGATGCCGGTCCGGGGCCCGACCGGGAGCGCGGGGCCCTGGTCGAGGGCGACCTCGCCGCCGCGGTAGGTGCCGGCCATCAGGTTGGAGGTGCCCATGAAGGAGGCCACGAAGCGGGTGGCCGGGTGCTCGTAGACGTCCTCGGGGGTGCCGCACTGCTCGACGCGGCCGGCGTTCAGCACGGCGATCCGGTCGGACATGGTGAGCGCCTCGTCCTGGTCGTGGGTGACGAAGACGAAGGTGATGCCGACCTCGCGCTGAATCTGCTTCAGCTCCACCTGCATCTGCCGGCGCAGCTTCAGATCGAGGGCGGCCAGCGGTTCGTCGAGGAGGAGCACGGCGGGCCGGTTGACGAGGGCGCGGGCGAGGGCCACGCGCTGCCGCTGGCCCCCGGAGAGGGTCCGGGGCCTGCGGTCGGCGAGGCCGCCGAGCTGGACCAGGTCCAGCATCTCGCCCACGCGCCTGCGTATCCCGGCCCGGTCCACGCCCTTGCGTCTGAGGCCGAAGGCGATGTTGTCGGCGATGCTCAGATGGTCGAAGAGGGCGTAGCTCTGGAAGACGGTGTTGACGTTGCGCTTGTCGGGCGGCAGCCCGGTCACGTCCTCACCGGCGAGCAGCACCGAGCCCTCGGTGGGGTCGGTGAACCCGCCGATCATGCGCAGCGAGGTGGTCTTTCCGCAGCCGGAGGGGCCCAGCAGCGAGAAGAAGTGGCCGGCCTCGATGTCGAGGTCCAGGTCGCGTACGGCGTAGGAGTCCGCGTACTGCTTGGAGACGCCGTCGAGCCGGACGGCCGGGGTCGCGTCGGTCACGTCCATGGAAGTCACTCTCCGGAGAGGATGTCGAGGCCGCCGCGGCGGCCGAAGAGGCGCGGGATGAACAGCGCCAGGGCGATCAGGCAGACGGAGCCGGCGAGCATCAGGGTGCCGACGGCGTTGATGGTGGGCTGCACCCCGAAGCGGATCGCGGAGTAGATCCGCACCGACAGCGGCTGGGGGTCCACGCCGGTGGTGAAGTAGGCGAGCACGAAGTCGTCGAAGACGAGCGCGAAGACCAGCACGGCACTGGCGAGCACGGCGGGCAGCAGGGCCGGCAGGGTGACCAGGCGGACCGCCTGCCAGCGGGTGGCGCCCAGATCCATCGCGGCCTCCTCCACCTCGGGGTTCAGCGCCGCGACCCGGGAGCGGAGGATGACGGTGACGTAGGAGATGGAGAAGGTGATCTCCGACAGCGTCACCGTGACCGTGGACAGGGCCACGCCCAGGCCCTTGAAGAGCAGCATCGACGCGACGCCGGTGACGATCTCCGGGGTGATCAGCGGCACGAGCATGACGAGGCCCGCGAGCGAGCCGAGCCGGGTCCGGCAGCGCACCAGTCCGAGCGCGAGGGCCACGCCCAGCAGGACGGAACCCGCCATCGCCACCAGGGAGATGCGCAGGCTGGTGCCGAGCGAGGAGAGGAGCACGTCGTCATGGGCGAAGGCCCGGTACCAGCGCAGGCTGAACCCGCCGAAGACGGTCAGGGACTTCTTGGAGTTGAAGGAGAACAGCGCGACGACGGCGATGGGCAGGTAGAGCAGCGCGAAGAAGAGGGCGGTGACGGCTATGAGGACGCGGGGCTTGCGGTCGGCCCGGCCGCGCCGCGAGCGGGAGCGTACGGCGGGCCGGTCGGGGGCGGGGGCGGCGGCCGAGGGCAGACGCGGCCGGGTCATCGGCGGGCCTCCGCCTCGTCCTTGCGGGTGCGCCGCAGGTAGCCGAACATCCCGACCAGCAGCACCCCCATCAGCAGCATGGTGAGCGCCGAGCCGAGCGGCCAGTTCTGGCCCTGGAAGAACTTGTCCTGGATGAGGTTGCCGATCATGATCTGGTCCGGGCCTCCCATGAGCTGCGCGCTGACGAAGTCGCCCATGGCGGGCAGGAACACCAGGACCAGTCCGGCCGCCGCGCCCTGCCGGGTGGCGGGCAGGGTGACGAAGAGGAAGGTCCGCACCGGGCCGCCGTACAGGTCGCGGCCGGCCTCGATGAGGGAGACGTCCAGCCGCTCCAGGGCCGCGTACAAGGGGATGATCATGAAGACGACGAAGCCGTAGACGAGTCCGGCGATCACGCCGAAGCCGGTGTTGAGGATCTTCGTGTCGCCGTCGGCCAGGCCGATCGCACGCAGCGCGCGCAGCACGGGCCCGTCGTCGGAGAGGACCACCGACCAGCCGTACATGCGGACCAGGTAGTTGGCGAAGAACGGCACCACGATCGCGGCGATCAGCGCGTTCTTGTACCGGCCGCCGTACAGGGCGATGGTGTACGCCACCGGGTAGGCGATCAGCAGGCAGACGACGCAGGTCAGCAGGGCGTAGCCGAGGGAGCGGGCCAGGACCTCGGTGTAGGCGGGGTCGGCGAGGGCGCGGATGCAGGCGAGGTCGAAGCCGAAGCGCGGGTTGCCGAGTTCGTCGGTGGTACCGACGGCGAGGACGGCGACGAGCACCAGTGAGGCGATCAGGAACCCGGTCATCCACAGGGTGCCGGGCAGCATGAACCACGCCCACATGCGGTTGCCGTCGCTGTCCGTACCGCGCGGCCGGGTGCGCGAGGAGTGGCGGAGCAGCGCCATGGCTCAGCCCGCCTTCACATGGGTCCAGGCGGTGTCGCGGGCGTCCTCCGCCGCGCGGCCGCCGTTGCGGAAGAACAGGTCGGCCTCGAGGTCGGCCTCGGTGACCAGGCACTCGGGGAAGGGCTCGACGAGGTCGGCATAGACCTTCTCGGACCCGGCCACCGGCATCGGATAGCCGATGTACTCGATGTTCTTCTTCACGTTCTCCGGCCGGAGCATGTAGTCGATGAAGAGCATCGCGGTGCCGGGGTGCGGGGCGTTCCAGGGGATGGCGTAGCAGTCGGAGTTGATCGGCGTGCCCTCCTTGGGGGCCTGGAAGCCGAAGACGGAGGGGTCCTTGGCCTGGTTGAGCATGGCGGCCATGTCGCCGCTCCAGGCCTGGGTCATGACCGCGTTGCCGTTGAGAAGGTTGTTGTAGCTGTCACTGGAGAAGCCGCGCAGCCGCGGGCGGAGGGTGCCCAGCAGGGAGGTGATGCGGTCCAGGTCGTGGGGGTCGCCGGTGCTGACGTCGAGGCCGAGTGCCAGGGCGCCCATGCCGAGGACCTCGTCGCGGTCGTCCAGCAGGAAGACCTTGCCCCGGGCCCGGTCGTTCCACAGGTCCCGCCAGGAACCGGTCAGTTCCCCGATCCGGTCGCGGCGCCAGCCGATGCCGGTCTTGTAGGCGGTGAAGGGGACGGTGTGCGCGGAACCGGGGTCGTACCAGGGGTCGGCGAAGTAGGCGTACGTACCGAACACGGCGTGCCCGTGGGCGAGCCGGCTGTGGTCGATGCGGCGCAGCCGGCCGCCGCGGACCAGGCGCTGGGCCCATTTGGCGGTGGGGAAGACGATGTCGTAGCGGTTGCCGGCGTTCAGTTTGGCGACCATGCCCTCCATGGAGTCGAAGTTCGACTGGACGACCCGGACGCCGTACTCCTTCTCGAATCCCTTGAACACGGAGGGGTCGACGAAGTCGGCCCAGTTGAAGTAGACGAGATCGCCGTCGACGCGGGGCCGGACGGGCGCGAGGGCCCTGGCGTCGGGTTTCTTCGCTGGCATGAAACCGCAGCCGGCGGTCGCGGTGCCCAGCAGGCCGCAGGCGCCGGCCCGGAGCACGGCGCGGCGGCCCGGTGGGGCGGACAGATCGGGGGACATGGAGCGTCCTCTCCGTCGAGGAACGGCACAAGTCCAGGGCGGACCGGCTGGTCGGCTCGCTACGGGCCCTGACGCCGTAGCGAAGACCGGTCTGGGGAGGGTGCGAACGCGGGTCAGCGGGGGAGGGGTAAGCCCGACGGGAGGGACACGGGGCTGGGGTGCGGTCCGGCGGGCGTCACCGGGCGTCCTGAGCCAGGTCGTCCCGGACCCGGCGGGCGAACCAGCCGACGGCGGCCTCGCGGCTGGAGAGCGGACCCGGCTCGAAGCCCGGCGTGGACAGGCCGGCCTGGACCCGCTCCACCAGCTCGGCGTCCTCGTCGTTGGTGACCCAGCCGATGTGGATGTTCAGCCGCCGGGCCAGCCGGGTGCGCAGGCCCTCGCCGTGCCGGGTGTAGAAGGCGCCGGGGATCGCCGCCCGGTCCTGGGCGGTGGGGAGCGCGGTCCACGCGAGCACGTGGTCAGGGTAGAAGTCGATGAGCGTGTTCGGATAGATCACGGCGTACCGCCACACCCGCCGGTCGGCCTCGGTCAGCCCCGGCATGGGGGTGGCGAGGCGCTGGTAGAGCCGCTCGGTCCAGTTCGAGGACGGCTTGTCGCGCAGCGGCGACTCGAACAGGACGTAGTTCTCCTGCACGTCCACCGTGTACGCCTGGTAGTCCAGCAGGCGCATCAGCGCGGGGTGGGCGACGGGGACGTGGTAGCCCTCGAGGTAGTTGTCGACGATCACCTTCCAGTTGGCGTGCTGCTCCTCCCCGCCGGCGAGGTCGTGGATGCGGTGCCTTCCGACCGGTACGAGACCGGGTCCGGCGTAGCGGCCGACGGCGTCGGCGAGTTGGGCGCAGGTCTCGGCGAGGGGTGCCGCCTCGAGGTGGAGGTTGACGAAGACGAACCCGAGGAACGACTCGACGTTGACGGGGTGCAGCCCGAGCCGGGGCTTGTCCAGGCAGGGGATCCGGCGTGCCTCGGGAGCGCCGACGAGCCGTCCGTCCAGCTTGTAGGTCCAGCCGTGGTACGGGCAGCGGATCGCCTTGCCCGAGGGTTCCGGGGCGGTGACCAGGCGGGTGCCGCGGTGGCGGCAGGCGTTGAGATGGGCGGCGAGGCCGCCGTCCTCGGTGCGCACGACCAGGACTTCCCGCCCGGCGACCGTGGCGGTCAGCCGGGCGCCCGGCCCGGGGAGGTCGGATTCGTGGCAGACGAGCTGCCAGGACCGGGCGAAGATGCGCTCGGTCTCGGCCTCGGCGAGGGCCGGATCGGTGTAGTAGCGCGCGGGCAGCGCTTCCCCGGGGTCTTCCGGGGGCGCCGCCGGCGGGGCGGCGGACGCGGTGTCCGCCCGGGTGGTCGAGGGATGCATGGGGTCCTCCTCCGCGCCGCGGCGACGGCGATGGGCGGTGAGGCTGCGGGCGGGACGGCGGGCTGGTGCCACGGGTGAGAGCCACGGCGTCCCGGCTGACTAATTGGTTAGTCAGAGTGAAGCCGACCTCGCGGCAAGTCAAGACTTGTGGGCTGACTAATTAGTTAGTTAGTCTGATGGCAGGTCGGACGCGTCGGCTCCAGCAGAGGGCTGCCCGGGCGCGTCCCGAGATTCCGCGGCCCCTGTCCGCCGCCCCGCTCCCCCCCCGCGACGGGCACCGGAGCACCTTCTCACCCACCATCGCCGCGCCACCCCGTTCCCCGAAACCCCGGAACGGCGCGCCCCCGGAGGCACGCATGAGCGCTCGCCGAAGTCTGGTCTGGCTCGGCCTCACCCCGGAGCCCGAGCAGGAGCTGCCCGCAGCGGTGGCCGCCCTGCGGGCCACGAAAGACCCCCCGCCACCGGCCCTCGTCGCCGCCGAGCGGCACCGCGTCGAGCGGCTGGTGCTGCGCGGCACCCGACGCGGCTGGCTGCGCTACCTCCGCGAGGTCACCGACCTGGTCGTGGCCGCCGCGGCGGGACCCGCGACCGCCGATCCCCGCCCGGCCCTGCTGGCCGGCGAGGTCGTCCTCGACCACCACCGCATGCTGATCGGCCTGCCCGGCACCGGCTACGCCCGCACCGCCACCCAGCGGCGAAACCTGGAACGCGCCCTGGCACGCCTGCGATCCGGCGACGGCACACCTGCTCCCGGCACCGCACACCCCTTCGGACACTCCGAGCCCAGGAGCACCGCATGACCGGCGTCTTCTCCCTCCTCCCCGACGGACGGCCCGGCCTCCTCGACCCGCTGCTCCGCGCCGCCCGGCTGCCCGGTGGCGGCGAGGACGCCCCCCGCTACCTGGCCGCGGGCGGTTACGCACCGCTGCCCGCGCCGGACCGGTTGCTCGACCGGATCGCCGCCGCGGGACTGCGCGGCCGCGGCGGGGCCGGCTTTCCCGCCGCCGTCAAGCTGCGGGCCGTCCGCTCCGCCCCGGGCCGGCCCGTCGTCGTCGCCAACGGCGAGGAGGGCGAACCGGGCTCCGTGAAGGACCGCTGGCTGCTGCGCCACCGGCCCCACATGGTCCTGGACGGTCTCCGGCTGGTCGCGGCCATGACCGGCGCCGCACACGGCTGCGTGTACCTCTCCGACGCCCCCGCCGAACGGGCCGTACGCCGGGCGCTCGCCGAGCGTCCCGCCGGGCCGCGCACCGACGTCGTACGGACGGAGCACACCTACGTCGCGGGCGAGGAGACCGCGGTCGTACGCCGCATCGACGGCGGTCCGGCGCTGCCCGCGTCGAAGCCTCCACGCCCCTTCGAAAGGGGCGTCGGCGGCGCGCCCACCCTCGTGGCCAACGTGGAGACCCTCGCCCGCATCGCGTTGATGCACGCGCGTCCCGAGGCCGCGGCCGCCGTCGCCGGGGCACACCTGGTGACCCTCTCGGGCACGAGCCGCGCGGGTACGGCCGCCGCGACCGGGGCAGCGCTGGCCGAGGTGCCCGCCGGGACCCGTCTGAAGGCCCTCGCCGACCTGTGCGGGCACGGCACAGCGGAGTCCGTGCTGCTGGGCGGCCTGTTCGGCGGACTGCACCGAGCGGGCTGGACGGACCTGCCCCTCGACCACGACCGCCTGAGCGCGGCCGGCGGGGCCCTCGGCTGCGGGGCGCTGCACTTCCTGCACCCGGAGGACTGCCCGGTCGCCGTGGCCGCCGAGGCCGTCGCCTACCTGGCCGCGCAGGCGCCCGGCAGTGCGGGGTGTGCGTCTCCGGCACCGGGGCGCTGGCCCGCACCCTCGCCACGGTCGCCCGCGGCGAGGCGGGCAGCGACACGTCCGACCAGCTGCACCGCTGGTCGCGGCAGCTGCCCGGGCGCGGGGCCTGCGGGCTGCTGGACGCCGCAGCCCGCATCGCCGGCAGCCTGCTCGCCCACTTCCCCGACCGCGTCGACGGCCACCGCCGCTCCGGCTGCCCCGCCTGCGCGGGCACGGCACCCGAGGACGGGCGCCGGTTCACGGTGCCGGTGCCCTGACCCGCCTCCCGGCCACCTCGCGCACCCTCACCCCCGCCGCACCGAAAGGACCGCACCATGAAACTCCTGCTGGACTCCACCCGCTGCCAGGGCTACGGCCTGTGCCAGGAACCCGCGCCCGAGCTGATCGACCTCGACGAATGGGGCTACGCGCGGGTGCGCGTGACCGACGTCCCGCAGGACGGCGAGGAAGCCGCCGCTGCCGCCGTCACCGCCTGCCCCAACACCGCCCTGCGGCTGGTGAAGTGACATGGGACGCGATCTCTCGGCGCTCTTCGACCCCCTGTCCGTGGCCGTCGTCGGAGCCAGTGACGACCCCGCCAAGTACGGCCACGCCATCGCCGCGCAGGCCGTCCGCGCGAACGGCCGCCGTCCCCTCCACCTGGTCAACCGGCGCGGCGGCACGGTGCTCGGACGCACTGCCGCCCCCAGCCTGACCGCGATCGGCGAGAGCGTCGACCTGGCGGTGATCTCCGTGCCCGCCGCCGGCTTCGAGGACGCCGTCGACGAGGCCCTCGCGTGCGGGGCCCGGGCGATCGTCGCCATCACCGCCGGCTTCGCCGAGACCGGCGACGCGGGCCGGGCACGCCAGCACGCCGTCGCCGAGCGGGTGCGCGCCGCCGGCGCCGTGATGGTCGGGCCCAACTGCCTCGGGATCGCCGACAACACCACCGACCTCTTCCTGGCCTCCGACACCTTCACCCCCGGCGGCATCGCACTGCTCAGCCAGAGCGGCAACCTCGCCCTCGAGCTCCAGCTCCGCTTCGGCCCGCACGGCCTCGGCTTCTCCCGCTTCGTCTCCCTCGGCAACCAGGCCGACGTCACCCTCGTCGACCTGCTCGCCGACTGCGCCCGGCACGAGGGCACCCGTGCGATCGCGGTCTACGCGGAGGACTTCGCCGACGGCCGCGCCTTCGCCGAGGCCGCCGCCGACGCCGGGAAACCCGTGGTGCTGCTGACCGCCGGACGCGGCGACGCCTCCGCGCGCAGCGCCCAGTCGCACACCGGCGCGCTGACCACGTCGGCCGACGTGGTGACCGCGGCCTGCCGCGACGCCGGTGTGCACCTGGTCGGCACACCCCGCGAACTCACCGTCGTGCTGGCCGCGCTGCACGGCCCACGACGGGCGGCGGGCCGGGCGGTCGCCGTGCTCACGGACGGCGGCGGCCACGGGGTCGTCGCCGCCGACTGCGCCGAGGCGGCCGGCCTGACCGTGCCCGAACTGCGGGAGCCGACCCGGCAGCGCCTGCGCGCGGCCCTGTGGGAGCAGTCGGCCGTCGCCAACCCGGTCGACCTCGCCGGCATGGGCGAACAGGACCCCGGCTCGTACGCGGAGACCGTCGCCGCGCTGCTGGCCGCCGAGGAGGCCGACGCCGTCCTGATGACCGGCTACTTCGGCGGCTACGCGGCCGCCGAGGGCGGGCTCGGCGGCGGGGGTACGGCGCTCGCGGACGGCGAACGGGCGGCCGCCCGCCGCATGGCGGCACACCACCGTGCCACCGCGAAACCGCTCGTGGTGCAGTCCATGTACCCCGAGTCGCCCAGCTGCCGCACCCTCGCCGAGGCCGGCATCCCGGTCTTCGCCGCCACCGAGGACGCCGCCCGCGCCCTCGCCGCCACGGCACCCGGCACCCCGCACACCGGCGTCACCCCCCTCCCCCCGCCCGCGTCACCGATCCGGGAGAGCGGCTACCTGGAGATCCGGACGGCCCTCGAAGCGGCCGGACTGGCCTTCCCCGCCGCCCGCGAGATCCACGACGAGACCGAACTGGTCGCCGTCGCCGGGGAGTTCCCCGGCCCCTACGTCCTCAAGGCCCTGCACCTGCTGCACAAGTCCGACGCGGGCGGCGTGGCACTGAACCTGGCCGGCCCCGGCGAACTGCTCGCCGCCTTCCGGGAGATGCACGCCCGGCTCGACGCCCCCTCCTACTCCGTGGAGGCCATGGCGGACCTCTCCGACGGCATCGAGCTGATCGTCGGCGTCAACCGCGACCCGCGGTTCGGGCCGGTGGCCATGGTGGGCCTGGGCGGAGTCCTGGCCGAGGCACTGCACGACGTCGCCTTCTCCCTGGCCCCCGTGCCCGCCGAACGCGCCGAGAGCCTGCTGCGCGGCCTGCGCACCGCCACCCTGCTGGACGGTGTGCGCGGCAGGCCGCCCGTCGACATCGCCGCGGCCGCGGCCGCCGTCGAGACGATCACCGCCTTCGCCGCCGCCCACCCCGAGATCGCCGAGATCGAGGTCAACCCCCTTCTCGTACGGCCCCACGGGGTCCTCGCCCTGGACTCCCGCGCCGTACTCGCCTGACCGGACCCCCACCCGCCGTTCCCCGACCGAAGAGGCCCCCATGGACATGCGCTACACCCGCGAGCAGGCCGACCTCAAGCGCCGTGCCGCCGACTACGCCCGGCTGCTGATGCGGTACGAGGACCAGTCCGAGCAGGCCGGCGGACCCCTGCCCCGGCACCTCGTCGACGAACTGACCCGGGCCGCCATGGACGCCGGTGTCTACGCCATCAACATGCCCGCCGAGTGGGGCGGTGCCGGGCTGAGCCTGCTCGACCAGGTCATCGTCGAGGAGGAGTTCGGCAAGGTCACCAACTGTCTGTGGGACATCCCCTGGCGGCCCGCCAACGTCCTGGCCCACGGCGACGAGCGGCAACGCGAGACGTACCTGCTGCCCGTGATCCGCGGCGAGAAGTTCGACGCGTTCGCCGTCACCGAGCCCGGCGCCGGATCCGACCCGTCCTCCGGCACCTCCACGGCCACCCGGATCGACGGCGGCTGGCTGCTGAACGGCGAGAAATGGTTCGTCACCTGCGGCGACGTTGCCGACTTCCTGCTGGTGCAGGCGGACGCCGGCCCCGAGCGGCTGCCCACGCTCTTCTTCGTCGACAAGGCCGCGCCCGGCGTCGAGCTGACCCGGCTGCCCCGCTTCATGCACTCCGCGGTCAACGGGCACCCCGAGTTCACCTTCACCGACGTCCTCGTCGCCGACGAGGACGTGCTCGGCGGCGTCGGCAACGGCTACGAGCTGACCAAGGAGTGGTTCACCGACGAGCGCCTGATGATCGCGGCGCGCACGGTCGGCGCGGCCGAGCGCTGCCTGCAGCTGGCCCGGGACTGGGCGGTGGAGCGCGAGCAGTTCGGGGCGCCGATCGCCTCGTACCAGCTGATCCAGGGGATGCTCGCGGACTGCGCCGTCGACATCGCCGTCAACCGCGCCTACACCCACCAGGTCGCCTGGGAGGCCGACCAGCCGCACACCGACCGCAAGACGCTGCACGCCAAGGCCTCCACCGCCAAGCTCGCAGCCAGCGAGGCCGCCGGCCGGGTCGCCGACCGCTGTCTGCAGATCTTCGGCGGTCGCGGCTACGAGCGCGGCCACCCCGTCGAGCGCATGTACCGCGAGCTGCGCGTCGACCGGATCTGGGAGGGCACCTCCGAGATCCAGCGGCTGATCATCGCCAACGAGCTGATCAAACGCGGCACCCGCGCCCTGGCACTGCCCACGCCCTGACCTCGTACCACCCGCCACGTCCTGCCCCCGTACGAGCCCGTCGCACCCCCATCACCTTCACAGCGAGGACTTCCATGGACTTCCGCCTCACCCCGCGCCAGGTACGCCTCAAGGCCGACGCGCGTGCCCTCACCGACCTCATCGCCGCCTACGAGCTGGAGTGCGAGGAGAACAACGGCCTGCCCGCCGAGGCCCACACGAGGATCCGGGACGCCGTCCTCGACTCGGGACTCCAGGCCGTCAACATGCCGGCCGAATGGGGCGGCGCCGGCCTCACCATCGCCGAACAGGTCACGGTCCAGGAACAACTCGGACGCCTCACGGGTGCCCTGTGGGACATGGTGTGGCGGCCCGCCAACGCGCTGCGGTTCTGCACCCCCGAGCAGCGCGAACGCTTCCTGGTCCCCGTGATCCGGGGCGAGCGGCGGGACTGCTACGCCGTCACCGAGCCCGGCGCCGGTTCCGACCCGCAGAATCTGGCCACCACCGCCACCAAGAACGACCGGGGCTGGATCCTCGACGGCGAGAAGTGGTTCGTCACCGTCGGCGACCACGCCGACTTCCTGATCGTCCTGGCGGCGGCCGGCCCCGAACGCGCCCCGACCCTGTTCCTCGTCGACAAGGACACGCCGGGCGTCGAGATGACGCGCATACCCCGCTTCATGCACACCTTCGTCTACGAGCACCCCGAGTTCACCTTCACCGACGTCCAGGTCGACGAGGACGCCGTGCTCGGCGGCATCGGCGAGGGCTACGACATCACCCGCTCCTGGTTCACCGAGGAAAGGCTGATGATCGCGGCCCGGACCACCGGCGCGGCCGAGCGAGCCCTTGAACTCGCCCGGGACTGGGCGGTGGAGCGCGAGCAGTTCGGGGCGCCCATCTCCTCGTACCAGCTGATCCAGGGGATGCTCGCGGACTGCGCCGTCGACATCGCCGTCAACCGCGCCTACACCCACCAGGTCGCCTGGGAGATCGACCAGGCCACGGCCGCGGACCGCAAGCGGCTGCACGCCAAGGCGGCCATCGCCAAGCTCTCGGCGAGCGAGGCCTCGGGACGGGTGATCGACCGGTGCCTGCAGATCCACGGCGGCCGCGGCTACGACCGCTCGTACGCCGTCGAACGGCTCTACCGCGAGCTGCGCGTGGACCGCATCTGGGAGGGCACCTCGGAGATCCAGCGGCTGATCATCGCGGGCGAACTCGTCCGGCGCGGCGCCGGAGTCCTCGACCTGCCCACCGCCTGACCCGCCGGCCGACACAGATCGAAGGGACGCTCGGATGACCGACATCGAACGCGTCGGAGTCGTCGGCTGCGGCCTGATGGGCGCGGGCATCGCCGAGGTCTGTGCGCGGGCCGGCCTGCCGGTGACCGTGGTCGAACGCGACGCGCGGGCGGCCCGGGCCGGCCGCCTGCGCATCGCCCGCTCGCTCGACCGGGCCGCCGCACACGGCAGACTCCCCGACGAGCGACGCGAGGCCGCATCCGGCCTGATCACCGTGACCGACCAGATCGAGGCACTGCACGACCGTGACCTGGTCATCGAGGCCGTGGCGGAGGACGAGCGCCTCAAGGCCGACGTCTTCACCCGCCTCGACGCCGTCCTCACCGACGACCACGCCCTGCTGGCGACCAACACCTCCTCCATCCCGGTCATCCGGCTCGCCGCCGCGACCGGCCGCCCCGAACGCGTCGTCGGTGTGCACTTCTTCAACCCCGTACCGGTCCTGCCGCTGGTCGAACTCGTCCCGTCCCTGCTCACCGCGGCCGACACCGTGACACGGGCCGAGACCTTCGTGACCGGCAGGCTCGGCAAGGAGGTCGTGCGCACCCGGGACCGGGCCGGGTTCATCGTCAACGCCCTCCTCGTGCCCTATCTGCTGGCCGCCGTCCGCATGGTCGAGGCGGGCGGCGCGAGCGTCGAGGACATCGACCGGGGCATGGTCCTCGGCTGCGCGCACCCCCTCGGCCCGCTGGCCCTGACGGACCTGATCGGCCTGGACACCACGCGGGCCATCGCCGAGTCGCTGTACGCCGAGTTCCGCGAGCCGCTGTACTCGCCACCGCCGCTGTTGTCCCGCATGGTGGAGGCGGGCCTGCTGGGGCGCAAGTCCGGGCGCGGGTTCCACACGTACCCGGCCGGGCCGCACAGCGGGACGGCCGCACCGGGGGAGCGGTCGTGAGGGAAGATGGTTCTGGCGTACGACCACCGAACGAGGGGAGCCGCAGGGTGTCGACCAAGGTGCGCAGCACGGCGGAGACGCGCGAGCGCATCCTGACCGCGGCATGCGAGGTCATCGCAGAGATCGGCTTCGAGAAGATCCGGATGCGCATGGTCGCCGAGCGGGCCGGGGTGTCCACCGCGCTGCTGCACTACCACTTCGACACGCGCGAGAAGCTGTTCACCGAGGCGATGACCCACTCCTTCGCCCACACCGCCCTGGACGCCGAACGTGACGCGGACACCGTGCCGGCGGCGGTCGTCCTCGCCCGCATCCTGCGCAACCTGCTGCCGACCGACCCCGAACTGCACCAGGACTGGCGGCTGTGGCAGGAGCTGTGGGTGCGGGCGCTGCGCGACGAGACGACCCGTGCCTTCGCCGTCGACCTGTACGCCCAGCTGCACGAGTGGGTGGCCGGCGCGGTGCGCCGCGGCATCGCCTCGGGCGAGTTCACCCCGACCGACGTGGACGATCTCAGCACCCTCGTGCTGTCCCTCAGCGACGGCTACGGCATCCGCCTGATGCTGCTCGACCCCACCGTCACCCTGGACACGGCGCTCACCGCCATCTGGCGTCACGTCGCGGCGGCGCTCGGCCTGCCGGAGGCTCTGCCGGCCGGGTGATCCCCGGCCGGCCGCCCCCGGGACACCGGCTCAGGCGTTGGGGTCGAACGGGATCCCGGACGGCTTCGCGGAAGCGAGATGGGAGGCGAAGCTGTCGTCCTTCAGGCCGAAGTGGGCGCTGCCGAAGTCATAGGCGCTCAACTTCTCGCGCACGCCCGCCGGATAGCCGTTCCAGCCGACCAGGGGCGGGTACTGCCAGGTGTGCTTGTGGTTCTCCGGCGGCTCGTCTCCCGAGTTGGCCAGCCGGAAGCAGTGCGTGCCGATGCCGTCCTTGTGGTACACGACCTTCGGGTGCGTGCCCTCGAAGCGGACCTCGGAGACCGGGTGCACGGTGAACGAACCGTGGTTGGACGTCGACACGTACCGGACCTGCCCGTCCTGCACCCACACCGCCACGTGCTCCCAGTCGTGCCGGTGCCCGCCGATGCTGCTGCCCGCCACCGCCTGGTCCTTCTCGAAGTACAGGCCGTACAGGTAGGCGCACCAGCCGTTGTTGCACTTGGCGCGCGAGTAGCTGTTGGTGTTGTCCAGGTCGGAGGCGTCGCGGCAGTTGCCGTTCAGGGCGCCCGTCGGCTTCAGACCTTCGTTGACGGTGCCGTCGGGGCCGATGGCGGGCGTCGCGTAGCAGCCGTCCGTGTCGTAGTCGAAGGCCGGCTGGTACGTCAGTTCGGCGGACTCGGCGTTCCGCGGCAGCGCCAGGGGAGGGGCGGCGAAGGCGGCGGTGGGGAAGGCGATGACGAGTGCGGCGGCACCGGCCAGTACGGCCGGCCATCTGCCGCGCCGGACGCGTGCGGCGAGTGGGGACATCGAACCTCCAACAGCGGTGGGGCGCAAGGGAGTTCAGCATCCCGGCTGTACGCGTCGCTGCCAAGGGTCACAGGGGTCACAGGAGTGAAGCGCGGCCGAACACCTGTGGCGACCTGCGTCGGTTGTGCGTGCCGGTGCGAATTCATCGGCGCGTCAGGGCGGTCGGTCATGCCTCATGTGAGTCCGGGCTACTCCGAGCCCTCCGGCAGATCCGCCGCCGACTCCTCAGGGGTGAGGTCCGGACGCAGGCGCAGCCAGGACGGCTGGCGCAGCAGCCCGGCCCGGGTACGGGTGCTGTAGCTGACCTCGCCCACCAGCCGGGGCAGCACCCAGCGGGCGTCCGGGATCCGCGGCACCGGCTCGAAGGGGCACCGGCTGCTCCCGGCGGCCCGCAGCAGCTCCGCCAGCTCCGTCCGCTCCGCCTCGCTCCAGCCGGTGCCCACCCCGCCGACGTACCGCAGCCTGCCCTCCGCCCGCTGGCCGACCAGTACGGCGCCCGGCAGCCCGGTCAGCCGCCCCTTGCCGGGCAGCCAGCCGCCGACGATCACGTCCTCGGCCCGCATGTTCCGGATCTTGATCCAGGCGCGGGAGCGCACCCCGGGTTCGTACACCGAGTCCAGGCGCTTGCACACCAGGCCCTCCAGACCGTGCTCCCTGGTGGCCGCGAGCGCCTCGGCGCCGTGCCCGGTCACGGCGCCCGGCGTCGACCAGTGCGGCCCGGCCAGGCCCAGCTCCTGCAGCCGGGCCCGTCGTCGCGCGTACGGCAGCCGGATCAGGGGTCCGCCCAGGAGCGGCACGTCGAACAGCACCAGGTGCACCGGAACCTGGCCGGCCCGGCGCGCGGCTCGCGCCGGGGAGTGCGCGAGGCCCATACGGCTCTGCAGCAGCTGGAAGTCGGCCCGGCCCCGCTCGTCCAGGGCCAGCACCTCACCGTCCAGGACGGCGGGCGTGCCGCTCAGGGCGCCGCCCAGGGGCCGGAGTTCGGGGTAGGCCGCGGTGATGTCCTCGCCCGAGCGGGCGCGCAGCAGCACGCTGCCGTCGCCCGGCAGGTAGACCATCACCCGCTGGCCGTCCTGCTTGGTCTCGTACGCCCACCGTTCGTCCTGGGCGGCGGGCGGCAGCCTGCCGGGGGTGGCGAGCATCGGCGGGATGAGCGGCAGGGTCACGGCGGTCACGGCTGAAGGTCTCGACCGCTCCCGGTGACCTCACGCGCCCCGGGGTGCCGGTTCGCCTGAACGGGCCTGCCGCGAGCGACGGCCGGCGGGGCGGACACCGAGAGTCGCCGGCCGGGTGCGCCGCGCGGACGCGCGCCCGGCCGGTGCCCGGCGAGGTCCGCCGCACAGCGCCGGGCGCGGCCGAGGCAGGCCCGTTCAGGCGACCGTCTCCGCCGACGGCTCGGCGGCCGCCGGGGCCGGCGCCGGGCCGGCCGGGCGGTGGCGGGGGAGGAAGGAGGCCAGCAGGAAGGCGAGCAGGGCCGCGCCCGCACCGATCGCCATGACGACCTTGAAGCCGTTCTCCGACGGCAGCGCGTGACCGCCGAGGCTGATCGTCATCTGCGCCAGGAGCACGCCCGTGACCGCGCTGGCCACCGAGGTGCCGATGGACCGCATCAGCGTGTTGAGGCTGTTGGCGGCCGCCGTCTCCGACGGCGGGACGGCGCTCATGATCAGGGCGGGCATGGCGCCGTAGGCGAAGCCGACGCCCGCGCCGATGACGCAGGACACCAGGACCAGGTGCCAGACCTCGCTCATCAGCACGATGTTCAGCCCGTAGCCGGCCGCCACGATCACCGCGCCGATCATCAGCGTGATCTTCGGCCCCCGTGACCTGGTGATCATGGCGGAGACCGGGGCCGTGGCCATCATCACCAGGCCCTGCGGGGCCATGACCAGGCCCACGGTGAGCATGGACCGGCCGAGGCCGTAGCCGGTCTGTGTCGGCAGCTGGAGCAGCTGCGGCAGGACCAGCGACATCGCGAACATGGAGAAGCCGAACGCGATGGAGGCCAGGTTGGTGAAGAGCACCTGACGGCGGGCCGTGGTGCGCAGGTCGACCAGCGGCTGCGCCGTCCGCAGTTCGAACAGGCCCCAGGCCGGCAGGACGACGACCGCGAGTGCGAACAGGCCGAGGGTGGTGCCGCTGCCCCAGCCCCAGTCGGCGCCCTTGGAGACGGCGAGCAGCAGCGAGACGAGCCCGACGGCCATGCCGAGCGATCCGACGAGGTCGAAGCGGCCGCCGGTGCGCACGCCGGACTCCGGTACCAGGCCCAGCACGAGCCCGAAGGCGACGACGCCGACGCTCGCGGAGGTCCAGAACAGCACGTGCCAGTCGAAGTGGTCGGCGATGAGGGCCGCGGCCGGCAGGCCGAGGGCGCCGCCGACGCCGAGCGAGGCGCTCATCAGCGCGGTGGAGCCGGCCAGCTTCTCCGGTGGCAACTCGTCGCGCATGATGCTGATGCCGAGCGGGACCACGGCGGCGGCGAGACCCTGGAGCGCACGGCCGACGATCATCGGGATCAGCTGGTCGCTGAGGGCGCAGACCACCGAACCCGTCACCAGCAGCACCAGGCTGACCAGCAGCAGCCGCCGCTTGCCGAACATGTCGCCGAGCCGGCCGGCCACCGGGGTGGCGACGGCGGCGGCCAGCAGCGTGGCCGTGACCGCCCAGGCGGCATCGGAGGCGGAGGCGTGCAGATAGCCGGGCAGCTCCGGGACGATCGGGATCACCAGGGTCTGCATCAGCGACACGGTGATACCGGCCAGGGCCAGCACCGCGACCACGGCACCCGGCCGGGACGGAGCGGACCGGCCGGCCTCGGCGGGCCTGGCGGGGGCGTCGGACATGAGAACGGAACCTTCCGAAGAGGGCGGGAGGGGCGGACCGGCCGGGAACCGGCCGTGTTTAAGTCAACTGCTTGACTTACTTTAGCGAGGCGGCGGGGCGGCTCTCGCGGGGCCTGTCAGAAGCGGGCGGGCGCGCCCCGTAGGCTTCCATGGCTGGACCTCGCCGCCCCGGTCGAGGACCTGGGGCGGTGCGCGGGACTGGCGCCCCGGGGCGGTGCGCAGTCCCGGAGCGGTGGTGAGCATGGCGCGCAGGACGGCGCGGGCCGAGCAGGTGAGCGCGACGCGGGGGGCGATCCTGACCGCGGCGGAACGGCTGTTCGCCGAACACGGCGTGTACGCCGTCTCCAACCGTCAGGTCAGCGAGGCCGCCGGGCAGGGCAACAACGCCGCGGTCGGCTATCACTTCGGCACCAAGGCCGACCTGGTCCGCGCGGTCGCCCGTCGGCACGCCGAACGCATCGAGGCGCTCCGGGAACGGGCCCTCGCGGCGGCCGGTGACTCCACGGACGTACGCGACTGGGTCGACTGCCTGGTACGCCCGGTCACCGAGCACCTGGCCGCGCTCGGCAGCCCCACCTGGTACGCCCGGTTCTGCGCCCAGGTGATGACCGACCCGGCACTGCACGACATCATGGTGGAGGAGTCCATGGCCTCGCCCGCGCTGCGCGGGGCCGTCGAGGGGCTCAACCGCACCCTTCCGGAACTGCCGCCCGCGGTCCGCGCCGAACGCGGTCAGATGGTCCGGCTGCTGATCCTGCACACCTGCGCCGAGCGGGAACGCGCCCTCGCCGAGGGCACGCCGACCCCGCGCGCCACCTGGAGCGAGGTCGCCACGGGGCTCGCCGACGCCGTCGTCGGCCTGTGGCTGGCACCGGTCAGCCCCACCCGCTGACACGCCCGCGTCGCCGAGGCGGCCAGGCCGTTGAACACGCCGATGCGGGCGGTTCCGGGCGGTTCCAGGGGGATCGGCGGCCGGTTGTCGCCGTATGCCCCGTGGGCCGGGCGCGGCGGCTTCACCGCGCCCGGGCCGGCCGGTTGCCGATGGCTCCGCGGCGGGAGCCGGCTCACGGGGACCGGGGCGATCTGGCCCACCCCAGGGACCGTTCGACGGCCCGCTGCCAGTTGTCGTACTCCGACTCCCGCAGCGCGGGGTCCATGTCGGGCAGCCACTGGGCGGCCCGGTGCCAGTTGCGGCGCAGCACCTCCAGATCGGGCCAGTAGCCGGCGGCGAGACCGGCCGCGTAGGCGGCGCCGAGGGAGACCGTCTCGGCGACCATGGGCCGCACCACGGGCACGTCGAGCACGTCGGCCACGAACTGCATGAGCAGGTTGTCCGCGGTCATGCCCCCGTCCACCTTGAGCTGCTGCAGGGAGACCGAGGAGTCGGCGTTCATGGCGTCGACGACCTCTCGCGTCTGCCATCCCGTCGCCTCCAGGACGGCACGCGCCAGATGCCCCTTGGTGATGTACGAGGTGAGGCCGACGATGACCCCGCGTGCGTCGCTGCGCCAGCGGGGCGCGAACAGCCCCGAGAAGGCGGGGACGATGTAGCAGCCCCCGTTGTCCTCCACCGTCCGCGCGAGGGTCTCGATCTCCGGAGCGCTGCTGATCAGGCCCAGGCGGTCACGGAACCACTGGACGAGGGCGCCGGTGATGGCTATCGACCCTTCGAGGGCATAGGCCGGCTGCTGGTCCCCGATCTTGTACGCGACGGTCGTGAGGAGTCCGTGCCGGGACCGCACGAGGTCGCTGCCGGTGTTGAGCAGCAGAAAGCTGCCCGTTCCGTAGGTGCACTTGGCCTCGCCCGGGGAGAAGCAGGTCTGCCCGAAGAGCGCGGCCTGCTGGTCGCCGAGCGCGGCGGTGATCGAGACACCCGGCAGCAACGAGCGGGCCTCGCCGTACGTCTCGGCGGACGACCTGATCTCGGGCAGCATCGAACGGGGCACCCCGAAGAAGGCCAGCAGCTCGTCGTCCCAGGCGAGCGTGCGGATGTTCATCAGCATCGTGCGGCTGGCGTTGGTGGCGTCGGTGATGTGCAGGCCGCCGTCGGCGCCCCCGGTGAGGTTCCAGATCAGCCAGCTCTCCATCGTGCCGAACAGCACCTCGCCGTCGTGCGCCCGCTGCTCGACACCCTTGACATGGTCGAACAGCCACCGGATCCGCAGGGCCGAGAAGTAGGTCGAGGGCGGCAGCGCGCACCGTTCCAGGAAGAACGCCTCTCCGGGGTGCTGTCCGAGGTCCTCGACGAGCGGCGCGGTGCGGGTGTCCTGCCAGACGATCGCCCGGCTCAGCGGGGTGCCGGTCCGCCGGTCCCAGAGCACCGTCGTCTCACGCTGGTTGGCCAGGCCGATGGCGGCGACCTGACTCGTGTCGACGCCGGCGTCGGACAGGGCCTCGGGCACGACACGTCGTAGGTTCTGCCAGATCTGCATGGCGTCGTGTTCGACCCATCCGGGCTTGGGGAAGTGCTGCTGGTGCTCCTTCTGCGCGACCGAGACCAGCCGCCCACGGTGGTCGAACAGGATGCATCGGGTCGAGTTGGTGCCCTGATCGATGGACATTACGTACCGTTCGGCCATGATCGGGTCTGCCTTCCGACAATTCGAGGGGCGGCTGTCCTGGCCTACCAGCGGGCGGCTCCCAGGTCTCTGGAGATCGCCCGTGAGGCTTCACGGATCAGGGTGATCAGACTGTGGCGGGGGCGGCCGTGGCCGTCGCAGATCCGTTCGACCGGTCCGGACAGCCCGATGGCGCCGACGACGAGGCCGCCGTGCCCGCGGATCGGCGCGGCGAGCCCGGCCTCGCCCATGCTCATCTCCTGGATCTCGGCGGCCCACCCGAGTTCCCTGATCTCGGTGAGCGCCCGGGCGAGCTGCTCGGGATCGACCAGGGTGTGCCGGGTGTACGCCTCCAGGCCCGGCTCGGCGGTCGCGGTCCCGTAGGCCAGCAGTACCTTGCCGAGCGAGGAGGCGTGCAGGGGCAGCAGCGCGCCCACGTCCAGGGTCTGGAAGGTGTCGTCCGGCCGGAACACGTGGTGGACGATGAGGACGCTGCCCTCCAGGGGGGTCCCCAGGCGTACCGCCTCCCCGCTCCGGGCGGCCAGGGCATCGGCCCAGTTCAGGGAGCGCGAGCGCAACTCGTTGACGTCCAGGTAGCTGGTGCCGAGGTGCAGCAGGGCGGCTCCGAGCTGGTATTTCCCGGTGGCCGCGTCCTGCTCCACGAAGTCCACGTGCTGGAGCGTGCGCAGAATGCCGTGGGCGGTGCCCTTCGCCAGCCCGAGCGAGGCCGCCACCTCGCCGAGCCCGAGCCGCCGGGGCCCACCGGCGAGCAGGCGCAGGATCGCCGCCGCCCGTTCGATCGACTGGACTGGGCCGGTCATGAAGCGAGCCTATTACCGCCACGGAGGCTTTGCCCCGCGGACGGAGGGGCGCTCAGTCTCGAGGGCGTTCGGTAATGCCGACCGCTGTTCATTGACCGGCCCGATTTGTCTTCATAACGTGCATGGGAGTCAGGTATGCGCCGGGACATCGGCGGCGGGACCGGCAGTACACACGGATCGGGAGTGAACATGGCGGCACAGCTGAACACGCTGCTTCGGGCGGCCTGCGAACACGTGTGCCCGGTTCCGCCCGTCGCAGGCGCCGTCTCGGCCGTACGGCGACGAGTGGCCGCGGTCCTCGCCGAGTGGAGCGTGGGTCCGGAGATCGCCGAGGAATCGCTGCTGGTGGTGTCGGAACTCGTCACCAACGCGATCGTCCACGCCCGGCCTCCGGCCGTGCTCCGGCTGTCGTGGGTGAGGGGCGACGCCGGCGGCACCCTGCGCGTCGAGGTCACCGACGCGGGACCCGCGCTTCCGATGGGCCGGCCCGTCGTCGGGATCGACCCGGACGAGCACGGCCGCGGCGAGGCGATCGTCCATGCCCTGGCCACGCGTCACGGCATACGCGTCCACCCCGGCGGGATCACCCGGTGGGCGGAGCTGGCCGCGGTCCAGGTCTGACAGTACGAGGACTTCCGCCTTCCGCCTAGCGCCTTCCGCCCGGCACGCCGAGAGCACGCACCGGACGCCGCGGGGCCGCCCTCCGGGCGGCGACGGGAATGTGACGGCAGGCCCTGGAAAGCACCCGGCACGCGTGTCACCGACGTCCCGGGACAGCACACCTAGAGCGCGGCCTGCGACCGGGACGGCACGCAGAGCGGCGCGTCCGCGGTCTTCTTCCGCAGCAGGAGCAGGGCGGCGTCGTCGTGCAACCGGCCGCCCACATGGGCCAGCAGCTCGTCATGGAGCGCGGTGAGCGTGCGGGCCGGTTCGTCGGACACATGACGGGCCACGCCGTCGGCCAGCGGATAGAACGCGCGCGCGTGATCGCGGGCCTCGGTGACCCCGTCGGTGTAGAGCAGCAACTGGTCTCCCACCGTGAAAGGCAGCCGCTGGAGGCGTGGGGCCTGGCCCGAGAGGGCTCGCAGCCCGAGGGGCGGAGCGGGATGGACGGGCTCCACCGCACCGACCTCTCCGGACGCGGATATCAGCAGCGGAGGCGCGTGTCCGCAGTTGACGACCTCCAGATGACCCGAGGGGTGACATCCGGCGACCACGGCGGTGACGAAGTCGTCGGGGCCGAGGTTGCGCGCCAGGCTCCGCTCGATACGGCCGACGACGGCGAGCAGGTCGGGCTCGTCGTAGGCGGCCTCGCGGAACACCCCGAGCACGAGTGCGGCGGTGCTCACGGCGGGCAGCCCCTTGCCGCGCACGTCGCCTACGATCAGCCTGATCCCGTGCGGGGTGGGCACCAGGGCGTAGAGATCTCCGCCGATCCGGGCCTCCGCCGCCGCGGCGCTGTAGCGGACGGCCACCTGGAACGAGCCGACGGTCTCGGGGACGGGCTGGAGCAGGGCGTGCTGGGCCGCCTCGGCGACCGAGCGGACGGCCGCGAGGACCCGTTCGCGACGGCCACGCAACGCGCTGGCCAGGCAGCTCGCCGCGGTGACGGCCAGCAGGGCGGAGACCACGGCCGCCGGCTCGCGGGCGGGAGCCGCGTGCCCGATGGCCAGCGCCAGGCCCATCGCCACGGCGAGGAGGCCGACGCAGACCACACCGCGCGGCCCGTTCGTGGCGGCCGCCAGCGCGGGGCCGGCCGCCAGCAGCGGCAACCAGGGCAGTCCCGCCCCGGCGACGACGTCGATGAGTACGACGACGGCGACGACCACGACGGGCAGCAGAGGCATGCCCGCGGCCAGCCGCCCGGCGGCACGTCCGCGCACCGAGCCCCGGGCGCCGGCCGCCGCACGGTCCCTGAACAGCCGTATCGGTGCGTGGGCTCCGCCATGGTGTCGGGCCTGGCTCATGTCTCGTCCGCAGTCCTCGCCTGTAGGGGGTGCATACCCGGAACGTCCGTTTCATCCAGCAAACGGGGTGGGCGAGGCAGCCACAAGGAGAGCTATTTCAGATAGTGAGCGACAGACTCCTGGTCACGCGGCTCGCGATCGGGAGCAGCCGGGCCCGGACCTCCTGGAGCCGGGCCTGCCGCTCCACGGGCAGGGAGACGCCGAGCGAGCCGAGCGTGTCCCCGCGGTAGACGGGCACGGCGACGCACACGGTGCCGAGCGCGTACTCCTCCAGGTCCGTGACGGCCGGAGCCAAGGGGGGAGACTCGAGCCTGCGGAGCAGCTCCGGAAGACTGGTGATCGTCCGTGGCGTGAGATCGGCGAGGTCGTGCCTGGACAGGTAGTCCCGGCGGGCCTCCTCGTCCAGCTCGCGCAGCACGGACTTGCCCAGCGCGGTGGCGTGTCCGGCGTCCTCGAACCCCACCCAGAGATCCACCCGTGGTGTTCGGGGACCGTCCACGATCTCGGCGACCGTGATCTCGCCCTCCTCGTAGAAGGTGAGGTAGGTGGCGGTGGACAGCTCGTCCCGCAGCGCGGTCAGCGCCGGACGGACGCGGCTGAGCAGCGTCTGCGCGCGGCCGGCGCCGGCGGCGTGCAGAGAGTTCAGTTTGTCGCCCAGGACGAAACCGCCGTCGTCCAGTTTCCGCACGTAGCCGTCGTGGACCAGGGTCCGCAGCAGGTGGTACGCGGTGGCCAGGGGCAGCCCCGTCTCGCGCGCCAGCTGTTTCGCCGGCGCGCCGTTCTCGTGCGCGCTCACCGCCTCCAGCAGACGGAACGCCCGCTGCACGGATGTGATGAGGGTGGGGCCGTCCTGAGCGCCCATAGCACCAGAGTGCGCCGGGCCGCCGACACGGGCAAGACCGGAATCGCCACGCCGGGCCCGACCCCACGGCACGCTCGGGAGCCACGAAGACGCCGGTAGGTCCGGGGCATGGGGCATGCAGCGGTGCGATGGGCCGATGGTGTGTCGGCGGTCCCTTGGGCCGGGGGGTGCCGGTGGTGCCGGGGGCCGGGGGTGCTGGTGGTGCCGGTCGTGGTCGATGGTGCCCGTTGTGCTGGTGGTGCCTGTTGTGTCGATGGTGCCCTGTTGTGCTGGTGGTGCCTGTTGTGTCGATGGGGCTGGTGGGTCGGGTGCGGGGAGCGAGTGGTGCCGGTGGGCCGGTGGGCCGGTGGGTCGGGGGTGCCGGTGGTGATGATGGTGCCGTTGGGCCGGGGCGCCGGTTGCCGGTCGTGCTGGTGGGCCGGTCGTCCCGGCGGTGCCGGTGGCCCCGCGGGTGCGGTGGGCCGGGAACGGCGGCTGCGTCGGGGGTCCGTCGTGGTGACCGGGACGCCCGGCCCCCTGGCCCCGGCACGACCGGGACGCCCGGACCGCCTGACTACCGGTCCCGACCGATACCTTCACACCGGCGGCGCCACCGGACGGCCGGACCACCCCGGCCCACTGGACCGCCGGGCCCACCGGCACGACGGAGACTGCCTGTACGACGAAGACCACCAGCACGACGGAGACCACCGGCACCATCGGACGACCGGACCGCCATCCCGGCCCACCGCACCGTCGGGCCCACTGCACTGCCGGACCGCCATCCCAGCACACCGCACCGCCGGGCCTACCGCACCGCGGGACCACCGGCACAACGGCGACCACCGGCACCACCGACAGGCCCGGCACCACCGCCATGGCCCGCCAGGTCGTCGTCAGTGGCGTCCGGTCGCGAGGCTCACCGCGTTGGCCGCCACCACCGCACCGATGCCCGCCCACTCGGCGCCGCCCAGGCTCTGGCCGAGCACCACCTGTCCGACCAGGGCGGCGAGGACCGGGTTGACACTCATGAACAGGCCGAACGCCTGGGCGGGGACATGCCGCAGCGTCAGCAGGTCGGCCAGGTACGGCACGGCGGAGGACAGGACACCGGCGGCCACCGCGCACAGCACCGCCCCGGCCGTCGGCGGGTGGCGCAGCGCGACGCCGATGCCGAGGGGCAGGAAGGCCAGCGCCGACACGGCGGACGCCGCCGCCGCTCCCTGCGCGCCCGGGACGCGCTGCCCGACAAGGCGATTGAGCAGGATGTACGACGCCCAGCAGCACGCGGCGACCAGGCCGAGGGCCATCCCCGTGTAGTCGGCCGACGGGCGCGGCCGCATCAGGACGACGACCCCGGCTCCGGCGAACACCGCGCATCCGGCGTCCAGCCGGCGCCGCGACGCGGCCAGCGCGATCGTCAGCGGTCCCAGGAACTCCAGGGTCACGGCGAGGCCCAGGCCGATCCGGTCGACGGCGCTGTACAGGCTGAGGTTCATCGTGCCGAACACCCCGCCCAGCAGCACTACGGGCCACCACTGCCGCCAGGTGAAGCCGCGCAGCCGCGGCCGGCCGACGGCGAGCAGGACGAGTGCGGCGACGTACTGCCGTATCGCCACCACACCGAGCGGACCGAGGACGGGGAAGGCCAGCGCCCCGACGGCGGCGCCGGTCTGGTTGGAGAGCCCGCTGCCGACCATGGTGGCCACTGCGGCCGCCCGCCCGCGTCGCGGCGGGGGTGCGGTCGGGGCCACGGGCCCGGCCGCGGCCGGGAGTTGGAGAACGCGTCGCATGGCCGGATCATGTGCCGCCCGTCCTCTTGCGCAAAATGCATGGAGGACTTGATCTATACGCTCAGCGTATGCACGACATCGATCTGCGGCAGCTGCGCTGTCTCGTGGCCATCGTCGACGAGGGCACGTTCACGGACGCGGCGATCGCCCTGGGTGTCTCCCAGGCCGCCGTCTCCCGCGCCCTCGCCTCCCTCGAACGCGCCCTGGGGGTGCGGCTGCTCAGGCGCACCTCCCGCGAGGTGACCCCCACCGCGACCGGACTGCGCGTGGTGGCACAGGCCCGCCGGGTGCTCGCGGACGTGTCCGACCTGGTCCGGGAAGCCGGCTCCGGGTACACCCGGCTCCGCGTCGGGTACGCGTGGTCGGCGCTCGGCCGGCACACGGTCGCCTTCCAGCGGCGCTGGAGCGCGGCCCACCGGGACACCGACCTGCATCTGGTGCGGGTCAACGCACCCTCCGCCGGTCTCGCGGAAGGCGCCTGCGATCTCGCCGTCGTCCGCCGGCCGCTGGAGGACCGCCGCTTCGACACCGCCATCGTCGGCCTGGAGCGGCGGCTGTGTGCCCTCGCCGCCGACGACCCGCTGGCCCGGCGCCGTTCGGTCCGGCTCGTCGATCTCGCCGGCCGTGTCCTGCTCGTGGACCGTCGTACCGGTACGGCCACCCCCGAGCTGTGGCCGCCGGACGCCCGCCCTGCCACCGAGGAGACGCACGACGTCGACGACTGGCTCACCGCCATCGCCGCCGGACGCGGGATCGGGGTGACGGCCGAGTCCACGGCGCACCAGTACCGCAGGCCCGGGGTCGTCTACCGGCCGGTGCGGGACGCCGAGCCCGTCGCCGTACGGCTCGCCTGGTGGCGCGACGACCCGCACCCGGTGCTCCGCTCCGTCCGTGAACTGCTCATCGAGCTGTACCGCACGGAGTGAGAGAGGGGTGCGGCGCAGGCCCGTCTCATCGCCGGGCATCCGGCTCGACGTCCAGCCCCGTACACGCCAGCTCCCCGTCGACCTCGGCGCACGCCTCCACGCCCCGGGGCGAGGACACCGAGAGCATCGGGCTGCTGTCGCCGGCGGAGTCGTCGGCCGGGTAACTCGCCGAGAGCACGTCCTGGCCCGCCCGGACCGACACCTCGCGGGCCCGCCGGGAACGGGTCCGCACCTCGGACCAGGCCGTGCCGCAGGCCGGCGAGTAGCGCAGCCGGACGGCGTAGGCCGGGTCGGTGACCGTGCTGCGGGTCTGCGCGTCCCGGGCGCATGCCGAGGCGTCGGGCAACACGCCCTGGCAGGAGTGCCCGTGGCAGCGGGGGGCCGTCGGCAGGGTCCGCGCGGCGGGCACCGCCCCCCGGCCCCCGGACAGAGCGAAGGCGGCGGCGAGCGCCGCCGCCGCGCCGCACACCACGAGCGCCGACAGCGGAAGCCAGGCCCGCCCGCGGTGCCGGACCGGCGCCTCCTCGGACGGTTCCGGGCGCGGCCGTGCGGCGGCGGCGTCCCACAGAGCCAGTACGGCACCGGGGTCCGCGCCGGCCAGACGGCACAGCGCCTCCACCGCCGGCCGGGGCGGCCGGTGGGCGCCGGACAGATAGCGGTGCCAGGCGGACTTGCTGTACGGGGTGCGCGCGGCCAGCGCCGCGAGGCTCAGCCCCGTACGGTCCTTCAGTTCGCGCAGTCCCACCGTCAGTGGCTCGTCCGGCGCGGTCGATCCTTGGGGGTGCCGCATCGTGCGTTCCTCGACTCCCGATCCGCTATAGGCCATTTCGCCCCTGTTGCCGGAATGGCTTCCCGTGCGGGCGGCGCCCGGAACGCCGGTGAGGTAGGAGAAAGGTGAGGCAGGGGTGTACCGAAGGCCCGTTCGGTGGTTGTCGAACGGGCCTTCGGCGGTCAGGACGGGCGGTGGTGAGGGGCCGTCAGCACCAGGGGAGGACGCGGCCGGCGCGCACGTAGCGGGCGGAGACGTAGCCCCGGTGGTGCGGGAGGCGGTACCAGATGTGGTTGCCGAACACCCCGGAGCCGCGCGTCCGGCACGCGAGCCTCAGGAGCCGGTGGGCGTGGCGGTGGCCGATCACCCGGTAGCCGGTGCCCGGACCGGAGCGGACGTTGAGCCGGACGCGGTGCGTGACGACGCGGCCGGTGGCGGGGGCGACGACACGGTGCGGCGCTCGGTACGCGGTCAAGCGCGACGGAACCCCGAGTACGGCGAAGCGCGGCGGCACTCCGGGCGTGGCGACGCGGTACGGCATTGCGAGCGCGGGAAAGAGGTGCCGGCGCCGGTGGCTGACGAGATGGACGGCGCGGTGGGCCTGGTGCGTGCGGTGCGTGCGGTGCGTACGGTGACGGATGGGGCGGGTGCGGTGCTGGGTGTGGCGGTGGTGCGCGGTGGTGCTGGGCGCCGGCCGCGGGGCCGCGGCGCTCGCCGAGGCGGCCCCGGCCGCCGTCGGCAGGAACGCGAGCACCGCCACCGTGGCCAGCAGGCCGCCCCTGAGAGTCCGTCGGATCATGGAAACCTCCGGCTGTCGTTCTCGTGACCACGAGCAGTGATCACGACAGCCAGCGTTGCCACGACGGGCCGCCGGAATGCCGTTCCCGCGTCCCCCGGGACGCCCGGGACGTCCCCCGGGACGCGCGCCGAAGCCCCGGTGAACACCGGGTTCAGGATCCGCGGCCGCGTGTCCCCCACGGCGCGATCGCTCGCGGACCGGGGGACGGGCCACCACGGCACCTACCGTCGAGTAATATCCGGCGGCAGGTCACCAGAGGAGGAACCGTGTCCCGGTCCGAACGCTCACCCCTGCTGCTCGCCGGCCTCCTGGCCGCCGCCGGGGTCGCCCACTTCGCCGCCCCACGGCAGTTCGACGCCACCATCCCCCGGAAGCTGCCGGGCTCACCCCGGGCATGGACGTACGGCAGCGGCGCCGTCGAACTGGCCCTGGCGGCCGGGATCGCCGCGCCCCGCACCCGCGCGGTGGCCGCGAAGGCGGCGGCGGCCTTCTTCGTCGGGGTGTTCCCGGCCAACGGCCAGATGGCCGTGGACTGGCGGCACCGGCCCGCGCCGCTGAGGACGGCCGCCCTGGCGCGGCTGCCGCTCCAGGTGCCGTTGGTGCTGTGGGCCCGCGGGGTCGCCCGGAACGGGGAGGGACGGCCGTGACCGAACGCATCGAGACCGGGGACAAGGTCGAGGACTTCGCCCTGCCCGACGAGACCGGCACCAGCCGCCGGCTCACCGAGCTGCTGGCCGACGGACCGGTGGTGCTCTTCTTCTACCCGGCCGCCCTCACCCCCGGGTGCACCGCCGAGGCCTGCCACTTCCGTGACCTCGCCGCCGAGTTCGCCGCCGTGGGCGCCCAGCCCGTCGGGATCAGCGGTGACAGCGTCGAGAAGCAGCAGGAGTTCGCCGGGCGCCACACCCTCGGCATGCCGCTGCTCTCGGACGCCGACGGCGCGGTCCGCGAGCGCTTCGGCGTCAAGCGGGGCTTCTCCCTCGCCCCCACCAAGCGCGTCACCTTCGTCATCGCCGAGGACCGCACGGTCCTGGAGATCGTCCGCAGCGAACTGCGCATGAACACCCACGCCGACCGCGCCCTCGCCGCCCTGCGCGCCCACCGGGGCTGATGCGGGCCGGTTCCACGCTCCGGGCACCGGCTGACCCGGACGCCGCAACCCGGTGGTCCGGGCTCAGCCGGCCGCACGCTCCGCCACCCCGGTGAGGACGCGGAACCTCACCGCGCCCCGCCGGCCGCCGCGACCTGGGCGAGGGTGCGTCCGGTGCGCACCGAGCGGGCCCGCCGCGGGTCCGGTGTGCCGCGTCCCTCGGACCGGGCCGGTCCCTTGCGCACCAGCTGCCAGGCCTCCTCGTCGTCCTCGCCCGCCCGGAAGCGGGTCAGGGCATACTCGCCGTGCAGCTTGGTGCCGTGCAGCCGGAACGTGGCGTGTCCGCGCTCCAGCGACTCCGCGAAGTCCACCGGGCGTCCCCGGCGGTCGTGGCTCAGCGGCTCGTAGGTCCCGTGGTCCCACACGATCACGGTGCCGCCGCCGTACTCGCCCTTCGGGATCACGCCCTCGAAGTCCTCGTAGTCCAGCGGATGGTCCTCGGTCGGCACGGCCAGCCGCTTGTCCCCGGGGTCGGAGGACGGCCCCTTGGGGACCGACCAGGACTTCAGCACGTTGTCGACCTGGAGCCGGAAGTCGAAGTGCATCCGTCGCGCGTCGTGGATCTGCACCACGAACCGGGGCTCGTCACCCCCGGCTCGTCACCCCCGGCCCGGGCCGCCCGGCCCGACGGCTCGCGGGTCCGTTCGAAGTCGCGCCTGCCGCGGTACGTCCGCAGCCGGTCCTCCGCTGCCACGTGCGGCTCCTTCCCTGCCTCCGCCTCGGGGGCCCCGAGTACCCCGCACAGCGGCGCTCAGCCCGCGATGCCGTCCAGCTCGGCCCTCGCGTCGTCCGGCAGGACCAGACTCGCGGCGGCGATGTTCTCCCGCAGGTGCTCCGGCGACGAGGTGCCGGGGATGAGCGCGATGTTCGGCGAACGGCGCAGCAGCCAGGCCAGCGCCACCTGCTGCGGCGAGGCCTCCAGCCGGGCGGCGACCTTCGCCAGCGTCTCGGACTGGAAGGGGGTGAAGCCACCGAGCGGGAAGTACGGCACGTAGGCGATGTTCTCGGCCGCCGTGCGCTCCAGCAGAGCGTCGTCCTGCCGGTTGGCGAGGTTGTACAGGTTCTGCACGGTCACCACGGGCGCGATCGCCCGGGCCTCGTCGAGCTGGGCGGCCGACGCGGTGCTGAGTCCCAGGTGCCGGATCAGGCCCCGCTCGCGCAGTTCCGCCAGGGCGCCGAACTGCTCGGCGATGGAGTCCTCGTTCGGGGTGTCCATATCGCCGAGCCGCAGATGGACCACGTCCAGCACCTCCACGCCGAGGTTCCGCAGGTTGTCGTAGACCTGCGCCTTCAGGTCCTCGGGGTGGCGCGACATGATCCAGCCGCCGTCGGCTCCCCGGCGCGCACCGACCTTGGTGACGATGTGCAGGCCGTCCGGAAAGGGGTGCAGAGCCTCCCTGATGATCTCGTTGACGACGACCGGCCCGTAGAAGTCGGCCGTGTCGATGTGGGTGATGCCCGCGTCCACCACCGCGCGCAGCACCGCCACCGCCCGGTCCCGGTCCCCGGGCGGCCCGAAGACGTGCGGCCCGGCCAGCTGCATGGCGCCGTAGCCCATGCGGGTCAGGGTCAGGCCGTCGGCCGGGGTGATCGTGCCACCGAGCTGTGCAGTCATGGCGTACCTCGCGTCGTCTCGTCGTCTCCAGGCCCCGGAACCGTTCCGGTGGCCCTCGGTCTCCACCCTGCGCCCCCCGCGTCCGACGTGGCAGAGCCCCGGCGATCCTGGGAGTGACAGGGCCAGTCACCGGCTCCCGGACGGCCGTACGGTGGGGCCATGGACGCAACCAACGCGCTCGGTGAGTTCCTGCGCGCCCGCCGGGCGCTGGTACGGCCCGAGGACGTGGGGCTCCCCGGCGGCGGACTGCGCCGGGTGCCCGGGCTGCGCCGCGAGGAGGTCGCGCTGCTGGCCGGCATCAGCTCGGACTACTACCTGCGGCTCGAGCAGGGCCGCGACCGCAACCCCTCCGTGCAGGTCCTCGAGGCCATCGCCCGGGTGCTGCGGCTGGACGCCGACGCCACCGCCCACCTCGTCGGCCTCGCCCAGGAGCGGCCCGGTCCCGGTGCCCGGGCCGGGCGCCGACCGCAGCAGGTCCCGGCGAGCCTGCTCCAGCTCATCGACGGCTGGCCGCGCAACCCCGCCTACCTCCAGAACCGCTACACCGACTGCCTGGCCGCCAACGCCCTCGCCGCCGCGCTCACCCCGAACTACGCGGCCGGCGTCAACCTGCTGCGGGCCGTCTTCCTCGACCCCGCGGAGCGCGAGCTGCGCCGGGACTGGGAGGACCTCACCGCGGAGGGCGTGGCCGCGCTCAGGTCCGAGGCCGGTGCGGACGCCGAGGACCCGCGGCTGCGCGACCTGGTCGGCGAGCTGTCCCTGCGCAGCGAACGCTTCCGCACCCTGTGGGCCCGGCACGAGGTACGGCCCCGGCGCGGCAGGGTGAGCCATCTGACCCACCCGCAGGTCGGCGACCTCGACCTGCACTCCACCAAGCTGTCCGTCGACGGCACCGACGGCCTCACCCTCGTCGTCTTCCACGCCGAGCCCGGCAGCCGCAGCGCCGAACTGCTGGACATACTCGGCAGCCTCAACGCGCCCGAGGGAGGCGCCGGCCGGCAACGCGTCGAGGAGCAGTAGCCACACCTCCCGTCCCGACCCGCCCTCGCCCATGTCGTCGTCCCGGCGTCCCGGATAGGGTGAACAGCGATCAACGGGACCGGTGGGGACGAGGGCGGCGGACGGCATGGGCGGCGGCGCGGACAGGACCGGCGTGGGCGGCGGGCGGCCCACCTCACGGGACGTCGCCCGGCTCGCCGGCGTCTCGCACACCGCCGTGTCCTTCGTCTTCAACGGCCGTGCCGAGGGCAACCTCTCGCCCGCCACCCAGGAACGCATCCGGCAGGCCGCCGCCCAGCTCGGCTACCGGCCCGACCCGGTCGCCCGCGGCCTGCGCCGCCGCCGCACCGCCGTGATCGGGCTGGTCACCGACGAGATCGCCTCGTCGCCGTTCGCCGGGCGGCTGCTGCGCGGCGCGATGGAGACCGCCTGGGACAGCGAACACCTCGTGGTCACCGTGGACTCCGGCGGCGACCCCGCCAAGGAGGACGCGGCCGTCGCCGAACTCCTCGACCGGCGAGTGGACGGCATCGTCTACGCCGCGATGTCCCTGCGCCGGGTCCGGGTCCCCGAAGGCCTGCACCGCATCCACTCCGTGCTCGCCAACTGCCTGCCCGAGGACGACTCGCTGCCCGCCGTCGTCCCGGCCGAGCGGGCCGGCGGGCGTACGGCCGCGCGGCTGCTGCTGGAGGCCGGGCACCACAGGATCGCCCTGGTCGGCGGCCAGGACGACATCGCCTCCGTGGAACGGCTGCGCGGCTTCCGGGACGCCCTGCGCGCCGAGGGCATCACGGTGCCCAAGGAGTGGATCGTGCGCACCGGCGGCGAGATCACCGGCGGCTACGAGGGCGCCGGACGGCTCCTCGAGGGAGCCGATCCGCACCGCCGCCCCACAGGGATCTTCTGCTACAACGACCGGGTCGCAGCAGGCGTCCTGCACGCCGCGACCCGGCTCGGGATCGCCGTCCCCGACGCGCTGTCGGTGGTCGGCTACGACGACCAGGAACACATGGCCGCCTTCCTCACCCCGGCCCTCACCACGGTGGCGCTGCCGCACCGGGCCATGGGCGAGGCGGCGGTCCGGCTGCTGCTCGACGCCATCGACACCGGCCGCACCCCGCCCGCGACCGTGCGGCGGCTCGCCTGCCCCGTGGTCAGCCGTGCCTCGGTGGCACCTGCTCCCACGCGCTGACCTCGGCGTCCCCGTCGACCGTCAGCTCGGCCAGGTCGTCCGGGCGGCGGTAGACCCGCTCGGTGACCATCGCCCGGTCCTCGACGAAGAGTTCGAGGAGCGAGCCGTCGACGAGGACGCGCACGCCGAGGCGCGGGCCGGGCGGCACGCTCACCGTGATCGGGGCCGAGCCCTCGGCGCCCGCCCGGGGCCAGCCACCGCGGTCCAGGACGGCCGAGCCCGTGTCCGGGTCCAGGCGGAGCGTGAGCGCCCGGTTCTGCGCCCGCAGCAGGGTGACGGCCGTGGGCCCGTGCGCGGTGACCGAGAGGTCGTACGACACCGGAAGCGGCGCGCTTCCCGGACCCGTCGCGAACGGCGCGGGGGCGCGCAGGAGTTCCAGCTCCGGGGCCGGTGCGACCCGCAGGCTCCCGTCGGGGTGGACGTCGACGACCCGCGGCGCGGTGAGCGTGCCCGCCCAGCCCGCCTCGAGGACCGCCGGCGTGTCCCGCGCCTCCCACGACCAGCCCCACAGCACGGCCCGGTCGGGTTCCTGAAGGACGGCGGGCGCGTAGAAGTCACGGCCGTGGTCGAGCCGGCCGCCGGCGCGGGCGGAGAAACGCAAGCCGCCCTCGGCACCGACCGCGAGACGGCCCGTCAGATATCCGGTGGTGCAGGGACTGCCGTCCCACAAGGACACCACAATCACATGGTCGCCACCGTGCGTCTCGAACAGGTGCGGGCACTCCCAGCCGACCGCCTTGTCGCCGAACGCGTCCGCGGCGACCGGATCGCCGCCGTCCAGCAGGACGCCGGCGAACCGCCAGTCCGTCAGCTCGTCGCAGTCGTACAGCAGGACCGACGGGGTGCCGTCGGCGTGGCCGGCGCCGACGAGGGCCCAGCGCCGGCCGGCGTACCGGAAGACGAAGGGATCGCGGAACATCGCCACGTCGAGTCCGGCGGGAGGTGCCGCGACCACCGGCGTGGGCAGGGGACGCCACTGGACGAGCCGGTCGTCGCCGGGGTCCGCCGCGCGGGCCAGACAGATGGCGCCCACGCCCCGGTGCGTGTGGTCGACGCCGGTGTACACGGCCGTGGGCACGCCGTCGTCGTCCACCACGCAGCCGGACCAGCAGCCCGCCTCGTCGGGGCCGCCGGGTGTCGGGGCGAGGGCGATCGGATGGTGCTCCCAGTGGACCAGGTCCGGGCTGGAGGCATGGCCCCAGTGGACGTCGGCGTGCACCGGGGCGGCGGGGTTGTACTGGTAGAAGAGGTGGTGACGGCCGTGCCAGCGGAAGGGACCGTTGGGGTCGTTGATCCAGTTGGCGGGCGGGCGGACCCGGAAGCGGGGCGCGGCCGGGTCCGGGGCGGGAACGGCGGGACTCAACGGTTGACTCCTGCGGAGGTGATGCCCTCGCGGAGAGGGCGCTGGCCGACGACGAAGACGGCGACGGCGGGAATCATCGAGAGGACGACACCGGCGAGGACGACGGAGATGGAGCCGGTGCCGAGGTTGCCCTGCAGGGAGACCAGACCCAGCGGAAGGGTGTAGTTCTGGCCGGAGGTCTCCAGGATCAGCGGGCGGAAGAACTCGTTCCAGTGGTAGTTGAAGGCGAGGACGCCGACGATCGCCAGGCCCGGCCGGGCCAGCGGCGCGTACACGGACCGGAAGATCCGCCACGGTCCGGCGCCGTCCAGCATGGCCGCCTCGCCCAGATCCTTCGGCATGCCGAGGAAGTACTGGCGCATCAGGAAGGTGCCGAAGGCGGTCGGGAACGCCGGAACGATCAGGCCGAGCAGGGTGTCGGTCAGACCGATGGACTTGAGCACCAGGAACACCGGAACGATCGTGACCTGCAAGGGGACCATCATGGTCGCCAGGACCAGACCGAACAGCGGCTTCTTGAAACGGAAGTCGAGACGCGCGAACGCGTAGCCGGCGAGCCCCGCGGTGATCATCTGGCCGACCGCGATCAAAGCGGTCACCAGCGTGGAGTTGAGGGCGAGCAGCCACACGTCGATCTGGTCGAAGACGCCGTGGTAGGCGGCCGTGCTCGGATGGGCCGGAATGATCCGCGGCGGCAGGCCGAAGGAGTCCGCCGGGGTGCGCAGCGAGGTGGAGACGGTCCAGACGACCGGGCCGAGGGTGAGCAGGGCGCACACGGTCAGCCCGGCGATCCGCGCCCAGGGCCCGAGCGCGTGCCGGGCGCGGCCGATGGTCAGGGATGCTTGGCTCAAGGGACTCACCCGGCTCACTGGTAGTGGACGAAACGCCGGCTGAGCCGGAACTGGGCGGCGGTCACCGCCATGATCAGTACGAACAGCAGCACACCCACCGCGGACGCCTCGCCGAAGCGGAGCTGCTCGAAGGCCTTCTCGTAGATGACCATCACCACCGTGCGGGTGGAGTCACCGGGCCCGCCGTCGGTGAGCACGTACGGCTGCTCGAAGACCTGCAAGGCGTTGATGATGCCGACCACCGACGCCACCAGCAGGGTGGGGGACAGCAGCGGCAGGGTGACGGCCAGATGCTTGCGCAGGCCGGTCGCGCCGTCGAGGGCGGCGGCCTCGTGGATCTCCTTCGGGATGTTGTTCAGCCCGCCCACGAACAGCAGGAAGGAGAAGCCGAACTGCTGCCACACGTACACGATGACCACCGTGGCCATCGCGCCGTGCTCCGAGGTCAGCCAGGGCACCGGAGCGATCCCGAGCAGACCGATCAGCCAGTTGACCACTCCGAAGTCCTGATTGAACAGGTACTTCATCACGACCGAGATGGACGCCGCGGACAGGACGAGCGGGAAGAAGAAGGCCGACCGGAAGACCGATCGCAGCCATACAGGCATCCGGCCGTTCAGCGTCAGCGCGAGCGCCAGCGCGATCAGCAGTTGCGCGGCGACCGCGAAGACCATGAAGACGAGCGTGTTGCGGAAGGACACCAACACGGTCCGGTCGGTGAACACCTCGCGGTAGTTGGCCGTCCCGGCGAAGCCGGGCGCATCGATCACGTTCCAGTGGAAGAGGCTCAACACGACCGAGCCGATGATCGGTACGACCGTGAAGACCACGATCCCGACCACGGTCGGCGCCAGGAACAGCGCGGCCAGCAGGCGCGTGCCCCGCTCGCGCGCCGAGGGCCGCGCGGCCGCCACGGGCGGGGTCGCGGCCCGGGGCCGCACGGCGGTGATCCGGGTGTCCGTCATACGTCACGCTCCATGGCCTTCTCCAGATCGCCCTGCATCCGGCGCAGCGCGGGCCCGACCGAGCGAGGGCTCGCCAGGGCCGTCCCGGTGTGCTTGAGCAGCACCTGCGTCACCTCGGCGACCTGCGGCGGCGCCGGGATGGGGCCGGTGTCGGGGAACTTGTCGAGGGTGTCGTAGAACACCCGCCAGTGCGCCGGTCCGGAATCCCGGTACCGGGCGGCCGTCAGCATCGAACGGCGGGCGGGGGTCGTCTGGTTGGTGGTGAACAGCTCGGTCAGCGTGTCCAGGCGGGCCGAGTACTTGATGAACTCCCAGGCCGCGTCCTGCTTCTTCGACGTACGCAGCAGCGCGTATCCGGCCGCACCGAACTGGTGCCGCTGGGTGTGCCGGCGCGGGAAGTACTGCACGTCGAAGCCGTCGGCCCGCATCCCGGCCAGATGCAGGCCGCCGGCCCAGAAGCCGCCCGCGGGCGTGACGCCGACCCGGCCGGTGGAGAACACCCCGATCAGGTTCTGGCCGTTGCCGCCCTCGGGGCGGGTGCACAGCCCCTCCTGGATCAGGGCGGCGAGATAGTCGTACGCCTCGGCCACCCGGTCGTCCGTGGCCTGCGGGGTCGTCCAGCGGAAGCCGCCGCCGCGCCCCTGCCGCTGGGCGGCCGGATAGAAGGCGTCCCACAGCCAGGAGCCGCCCGGTGCCTTGGACTCGGCGAGCAGATTGGTGCCGCCCGCGAACAGCCAGGGCATCACCCCGCCCCACAGCCGGTTGGTCCAGAAGTACGGGGTGAAATGGTCGCCGCCGGTCCGCTTCATCCGGCGCAGCAACGCGGTGAAGTCGTCCCGCGTCCAGTCGGCCGCCGGGAAGCCGGCGCCCGCCCGCTCCAGTACCCGGGTGTTGAGGTACATGTCGGCGGCGTTGAACTCCACCGGCAGCTGGTACAGGCTGCCCTCGTACATCATCGACTCCACCAGCGAGGGATGGACGTCGGCGAAGTACTCCTTCAGTTCCGCCGCGTCCCGCTTCACCCAGCGGTCCAGCGGTACGCCCAGGTCCCGGGCGAACAGCTGAACGCCCTCGGTCGCCACATAGACCAGGTCGGGCGCCGTGCCCGCCGCGATCTGCGTGAGGATCTTCGCGAAGAAGTCCGACCAGTCCACGGCCTGCACCGCATTGACCCGGACCCTGATGTCCGGATGCAGCCTCTGGAAGCCCTCGACCAGGGCGCGGACACCGGCCGGTGAGAACGCGGAACCCAGGGTGGCGACGACCAGCGAGCCGTCGTCGCGGCCCGGGATGTCGGCGCCCGTGAGCCGGTCCCAGCTCGCGGCGGTGCCGGCGAGCGCCGCGGCACCCGCGCCGTAGGCGCCGTACCGCAGCAGTGCGCGGCGGGGGAGATGCGAGTCGGTCATCATGTGCCTAACTCGTGTTAGTAAAGGTTCGACGCCCCAGATGATGAGAAGCGGCTCACGGCGCTGTCAAGGTGCGGGAACGCTTGACCTTTAACGAGTTAGGTCTACAGTCCTGGTGCCATGATTCGTCACGAGAGGGTCGATGTGTGATGCGTGGCCTGTCCAGAAGAGCCCTGTTCGCCGGCTCCGCCGCCGGAGCCGGCGCCGCACTGCTGCCCGCGGTCCCCGCCGTTGCCGGACCGAGGCGCGAACCGGCGGCGGCATGCGCCCGCTACCGTGCCGGGTACCACTTCACGGTCCCCGACCAGTGGAAGAACGATCCGCAGCGCCCCGTCTGGATCGACGGCGAGTACCACTGCTACTACCTCTACAACGCCGACTACCTGGCCGGTGAGGAGGGCACCGCCTGGCGTCTGGCGACCAGCACCGACCTGGTCTCCTTCACGGACCGGGGCATCGCCGTAGCCAAGGACACCACGGTCAACGGTGACGTCTGGTCGGGCTCGGCGGTGGTGGACACCCGGAACACGGCGGGCTTCGGCGCGGGCGCGGTGATCGCCGTCGTCACGATGTCGCCCGGCGGCGGCACCGACCACCAGGAGCAGTTCCTGTACCACTCCACCGACGGCGGGCGCACCTTCACCCCCCACGGCACCGAGCCGGTCCTCGCCAACCCCGGCGTGCTCGACTTCCGCGACCCCAAGGTGATCCGCGACGACGACCGCGACCGCTGGGTGATGGCGCTCGCCGAGCGCAACAAGATCGGTTTCTACCACTCCGCCGACCTCAAGTCCTGGACGTACGCGGGTGGTTTCGTCAAGGACGGCATCGGCGTCCTGGAGTGCCCCGACCTGTTCCGCATCACCGCCGACGACGGCACCGCACACTGGGTGCTGGGCGCGAGCGCGGACGGCACCGGGTCCGGACAGCCCAACACCTACGCCTACTGGACCGGTTCCTTCGACGGCAGCGTGTTCACCGCCGACTCCGCCGAGCCGCAGTGGCTCGACCACGGCTGGGACTGGTACGCGGCGGTCACCTTCGAGAAGCGGAAGCCGGACGGCTCCGTGGACCCCGCCGCACGGTACGCGATCGGCTGGCTGAACAACTGGGCCTACGCCCACACCACACCCACCATCGACGCCGACGGCTTCAACGGCACCGACTCCGTGGTCCGCGAGGTCACCCTGAAAAAGGCACCCTCCGGCGCCTTTCACCTCGCCTCCCGTCCGGTCGCCGCGCTCGACTCCTACGTGTCCCGCACGGTGCGCCTCGGCGACCTGACCGTCGACGGCACCCGCCTCCTCGACCACACCGGCATCTCCTACGAGCTGACGACCGAGGTCACCTGGTCCGCGATCACCGGCGCGGGCGTCCAGGTGCGCCGCTCACCCGACGGTGTGAGGCACATCGACGCCGGGATCTACGGCGACTACGCCTTCCTCAACCGGCGGGGCACCGTCAACCCCGACGCCCGCGGGAACCGGCAGGAGAGCCACAGCCCGTTCGACCGGTCCGCCGGCCGGGTGCGGCTGCGCATCCTCGTGGACCGCACGTCCGTCGAGATGTTCGTGGACGACGGCCGGTACGTGCACTCCACGTCGGTGTTCCCCTATCTGGTCGACGACCGGCTGGCGCTGTTCTCGATCGACGGCCCGGCCGTGTTCCGGAACACGGTCATACGGGAGTTCGCCGTCTGAGGGCCGGGAGTGCCAGGATCGCTGCGGAGCCGGTACGGACGAGCATCGGAGCGCGCATGACGACGCACAGGGCCACTGCGGATCAGACGGAGCGGGTCGCGGGCGTGGAGGTGAAGCCGGTCGCCGGGCACATCGGGGCCGAGATCACCGGCGTCGACCTCGCCGGGCCGCTCGGCGACGCCGTGGTGGCCCTGATCCGGCAGGCCGTGCTCCGCTGGAAGGTGGTGTTCTTCCGCGGGCAGGAACTGGACCACACCGGGCATGTCGCCTTCGCCCGCCGGTTCGGGGAACCGGTCGTCCTCGGCCGGCGGGGCAGCGCCTCACCGGCCGGCTTCCCGGAGGTGGAGACCACCGCGGACCGGCTGGAGCTGGGCGGCAGGTTCGGCATGGAGCACGAGGAGTGGTTGCGGCGCCGCCGGCACACCCTGCTGCGCGGCTGGCACTGCGACCACGGTGCCCGGATCGACCCGCCGGCCGCGACCGTCCTGCGCGCCGAGACCGTCCCGCCCTACGGCGGCGACACCACCTGGGCCAACCTGGCCGCCGCCTACGCGGGGCTGTCGGCGCCGGTCCGCGCCTTCGTGGACGGGCTGCGCGCCGAACACCGGCTCGGTGTCGGCTATCAGTCGCGGCCGGGCGACGACGCGTACCTCCGTCATCTCCTGGACCACCAGGTCGCCTCCGTTCATCCGCTGGTGCGGGTGCATCCGGAGACGGGCGAACGGGTGCTGTTCGTCAACGGCTACTACCTCGAGCAGATCGTGGACGTCTCCCGCCCGGAGAGCGCGGCGCTGCTGGAGATGCTGCTCGAGCAGGCGGTACGCCCCGAGTACACGGTCCGCTTCCGCTGGGAGCCCGGCAGCGTCGCCTTCTGGGACAACCGGGCCACCATCCATCTCGCCCCCGGCGACAACGCCCACCTCGGCTTTCCCCGGACCATGCACCGGGTGATGCTCGCCGGTGACGTGCCCGTCGGCGTGGACGGCAGGCCGTCCGAACCGGTCACGGGAACGGAGCCGGGCCGCTGGTGAACGCAGGCGGGCGGCCGTCCGGGAGGAACGGTCAGCCCGCCGGCCGCCATCCCAGCGCCGGGCCCAGCTTCGTCGCCATGTCCGTGAGGATCTGGACGTAGTCCGCGTGCTCGAAGGTGAACGGCAGCGCGAACGCCACCTCGTCGACCTCGCGGAACGCGGCGTGCGCGTGCAGCCGTTCGGCCAGCTCCGCCGAGGTGCCGACCAGGTCCGGCGCGAACAGCAGCCGCGCCGGGCCCTGGGGGGAGACCGTCCGGGGCAGGCGCCTCGCCGCGTAGTCCGCGTACTTGGCCCGCTGCTCCGGCGTCGCCGAGTCCGTGGGTATCACCACCAGGCCCTGGGAGACACGGGCCGCCTCGCCGTCGGGGTGGTGGGCCCGGAACTCCTGGATGTGGGACAGCTGGATCCGCGCGAAGTCCAGCGGCCCGTCGCCGCCCCCGGTGTCCTCGGCCTTGACGACGCTGCTGGTCAGGAGGTTCATGCCGTGCTCGCCCGCCCAGCGCGCCGAGCCGAGGCTGCCGCCGCCGTACCACAGCCGCCGGCCGAGGCCGGGGGAGTGCGGCTGGACCACGTCCGAGAAGACCTCGAACCCCTCGATCCCGCTGAAGTCGGTGGCGGGCTTGCCGCGCACCAGGTCCAGCAGCCGCCGCACCCGCTCGTGGCCGAAGTCCTCCAGGTCGGCCGTGTCCGGGTACAGGGCGCCCTTGACCTGCTCGTAGTGCGTCGGCGGGCCCACGCTGACGCCCGGGTTCAGCCGGCCGCCGGACAGGATGTCGACGGTCGCCAGATCCTCGGCGAGCCGCAGCGGGTTCTCCCAGCCCAGCGGTGTCACCGCGGTGCCCAGCTCGATACGGCGGGTGCGCTGTGAGGCGGCCGCGAGGACGGCGACCGGGGACGAGATGCCGTACTGCAGATGGCGGTGGCGGAGCCAGGCGCTGTCGAAACCGAGCCGCTCGCCCAGTTCGATGATCTCCAGCGTGGACGCGTGGCCGCGGGCCGGGTCCGCCGCGTCGAACAGGCCGATCGTGAGGAAGCCCAGCTTGCGCAGGGGGCGAGAGGTGGACGGCACGGGCTCCTCCAGCGGTCGTACGTCGGTCCTGTCGCGATTGTGGCAGGCGAGTGTGACAACCGTGTGATCAGTCGGGCGTGATCGGCTGTGCGCGCTCAGGTGCGGGTCGTTCCAGCGGGATGGTGACCTCGTCCTCGACCGGCGGGTCGAGTTCCTGCGCGCGGTTTCCGGTCGCGGCGAAGCAGCGCAGCCTGACCGCCTCCTCCGTGACGTCCAGCCGCAGGAAGCACTTGAAGAACGGCGGGCTGTAGGTGGTGGAGGACGGCGAGAACAGTTGGGTGTAGATCTTCCGCACCGGCAGCCGGAAGCGGGAGGGGCGCTCGGGGCGCCGCCCGGTGCCGAGGAGGCCCGCGACCAGCCGGGTGCGCCGGGTGACCCGGGCGTCGGGGTGCGGCGCGCGTCCCGGCTCGATGCCGAGGCGTTCGGTGACGACCGCGGTCGCCTCGGCCTCGGTCAGGGTGAAGAAGCGGCGCAGTCGCAGCCGGCGGCCGTAGAGCCGGCTGTAGAAGGCCAGTGAGTCGCCGCGCAGCGGATAGCAGCGGAAATCGCGCTCGGTGACGCCGGCGACCGACACCCGCGGGATGGTGTGCGTGGCGTGCATGAACGCGCCGCCGCCGCCCGCGACCACGTACTGGATCGTGCGGCCGTCCACGTCGACCGGATACCGCTGGTAGTTGTGGATGTCGCCGCCGATCGCGGCCACGTAGTGGTGCTCCGGGGCCCGGACGATCTCGTCCACGGTACCGCCGCCCTCGATGGGGCAGGGGTGGTGCTCGCCGTCGACGTACAGCGGTGACCCGGTGATGAGGATCTTCGGCTTCGGGCCCCGCGACACCTCGCGCAGCCAGGCGCCCTGTTCGGCGTCGATCGTGCCCAGCAGGCCGGTGTCGATGCCGACGATCCGGACCGGCCCGGCGTCGATCGCCCAGTAGGGGCCGGGCTGTTCGGCCTGCTGGGCCGGGGCCGAGCGCAACTTCCGTGCGTCCGTGAGGCGTTGCTCGTCGACCGGACCGGGCCGGTGCCACAGCAGGCCCCGCCACCAGGCGCGGCCGAGCGGGCGGGGCCGGGGTTCGGGCTCGAGCGGGGGTGTGTCGGCGCAGAAGACGCGCATGAAGGCGCCGAGGTCCTCGTACCAGTCGTGGTTGCCCGGTATCGCGTATATCGGCGCCGGATAGTCCTGGTACGGCCGGAAGAACTTGTCGCCGTAGTCGCCGGCGGCGCCCACCGGGTAGATGACGTCGCTCGCGATCACCGCGAACTCGGTGTCCCGACCCGCCTTCAGCAAGCCCGGCACGACGGCGTACTGGGAGGCGTCGCCCTCCCCGGTGTCCCCGATGACCAGGAAGGAGAAGCGGTCCGCGACCTCTCGCCGGACCACCTTGTCGGCGGGTGCCCCCGCCGCCTCCCGCCGTGCGACCCAGCGGCCGCGGGTGCGGCCGGTGGGATCTCCGAACCAGGACGCCAGCACGCCGTTGCGTGCGGCCCACAGGATCCTCGGGTTCAGCCACGACAGCTTCTCGACGTGGTCCGGCATCAGCTGCTGGTAGGCACCGCGCTCGGCGGCGCCCCAGCCGGCGCCCTGTGCGGTATCGCGTGAGGAGTCAGACACGCGGTGCACCGTAACAACGGGCCGGTCAGGACCGGGATGCGGGGCCCGTCCCCATCAACGCACGTACCTGCGGGGGGACTTCGCCCGGAGTTAGGCTGAGGCCGATCACCCCCTGGCCCTCCTCCGGGAGCGGCCCCCCGGAAACGGAGCCGACCTGTGCAACTCGCTTTCAGCGGCCGGGTGTTCGAGTGGCGAGGTCCTTCGCCGTACTATTTCGTCGCCGTACCGGACCAGGAGTCCGCGGACGTCCGCGAGGTGGCGGCCCTCGCCACGTACGGCTGGGGCGTGATCCCCGTGGAGGCCCGGATCGGCGGGACCGTCTTCACCACCTCGCTCTTCCCCAAGGACGGCGGGTACCTGCTGCCCCTCAAGGCCGCGGTGCGTACACCGCACGGCCTCTCGGCGGGGGACGAGGTGGCCGTGACGATGACCGTCCGGCTCTGAGGCCGCCCCTGCGCGAGCACCCGGGATCCCCCTCGGCACCCAACCGGCATAGGGAAAACCCTCGGATGACCTCGACGTGAATGACATGCCCGGGACAAAGCTGGAATCCTTCCCCCGCACACCCCCACCTGAAGGTGTGCGGACGCATCACGGTCCCGCACAGCTCAGCTCACCCGGGCAGCAGACCCGTCTGCCCGGTCTGTCACCGGCCGCGACCCGGCGGCCGCAGCAGGAGGAGTACGAGTGAGACGCTCTCCCCACAGACCCCTTCCCCACAGAGGTCACAAGCGGGCCACGGTCGGAGCCGCCCTGGTCTCCACCGCGGCCCTCTTCGCCGTAGGCATGCAGGCGGTCCCGGCGACCGCCGCACCGGCCGCCCCCCACCCCGGTGCGCTGCGCACCGGCGGCCTGGAGGCCAGGCTCAGCCCGGCGCAGCACCAGGCGCTGCTCAAGAGCGCCCAGCAGAAGACCACCGCGACCGCCCGCACCCTCGGGCTCGGCGCGAAGGAGAAGCTGGTCGTCAAGGGCGTCGTCAAGGACAACGACGGCACCGTGCACACGCGATACGAGCGCACGTACGCCGGCCTTCCCGTCCTCGGCGGCGACCTCGTCGTGCACACCCCGCCCGCCTCGCTGGCCGCGGGAACCGTGAGCACCACGTACAACACCAAGCACCGGATCAAGGTCGCCTCCACCACCGCGACCTTCACCAAGTCGGCCGCCGAGACCAAGGCCCTCAAGACCGCGAAGGCCCTCGACGCCAAGAAGCCCGCCACCGACAGCGCCCGCAAGGTGATCTGGGCCGGCGCCGGCACCCCGAAGCTCGCCTGGGAGACGGTGATCGGCGGCTTCCAGGACGACGGCACGCCCAGCCGGCTGCACGTCGTCACCGACGCCACCACCGGCAAGGAACTGCACCGGTACCAGGCGATCCAGACCGGCACCGGCAACACCCAGTACAGCGGTACCGTCACCCTGAACACCACGCTGTCGGGCTCGACGTACCAGCTCTACGACACCACGCGCGGCGGTCACAAGACCTACAGCCTCAACCGGGGCACCTCCGGCACCGGCACCCTGATGACCGACGCCGACGACGTCTGGGGCGACGGAACCGGCTCCAACACCCAGACGGCCGGCGCCGACGCCGCCTACGGTGCGCAGGAGACCTGGGACTTCTACAAGAACACCTTCGGACGCAGCGGTATCCGCAATGACGGAGTCGCCGCCTACAGCCGCGTCCACTACAGCAGCGGGTACGTCAACGCCTTCTGGGACGACAGCTGCTTCTGCATGACCTACGGAGACGGCTCGGGCAACACCCACGCCCTCACCTCGCTGGACGTGGCCGGCCACGAGATGAGCCACGGCGTCACCTCCAACACCGCCGGGCTCGAGTACAGCGGTGAGTCGGGCGGCCTGAACGAGGCGACCTCCGACATCTTCGGCACCGGCGTGGAGTTCTACGCCGACAACGCCAAGGACGTCGGCGACTACCTCATCGGCGAGAAGATCGACATCAACGGCGACGGCTCGCCGCTGCGTTACATGGACAAGCCGAGCAAGGACGGCGGCTCGGCCGACAGCTGGTACTCGGGCGTCGGCAACCTCGACGTGCACTACTCCTCGGGCCCGGCGAACCACATGTTCTACCTGCTGTCCGAGGGCAGCGGCACCAAGGTCATCAACGGTGTGACCTACAACAGCCCGACCTCCGACGGCGTCGCGGTCACCGGCATCGGCCGGGCCGCCGCGCTGCAGATCTGGTACAAGGCGCTGACGACGTACATGACGTCGAGCACCAACTACGCGGGCGCCCGCACCGCCGCCCTCAACGCGGCCGCCGCCCTGTACGGCACCAACTCCACGCAGTACGCCGGGGTGGGCAACGCCTTCGCCGGCATCAACGTCGGCGGCCACATCAACCCGCCGAGCAACGGGGTGACGGTCACCAACCCGGGCAGCCAGTCCGCGACCGTCGGTACGGCGGTGAGCCTGCAGATCCAGGCGAGCAGCACCAACAGCGGCGCGCTGACCTACAGCGCCTCCGGTCTGCCGGCGGGCCTGTCGATCAACAGCTCCACCGGTCTCATCACCGGCACGCCCACCACGGCGGGCACCTCCAGCACCACCGTCACGGTGACCGACTCCACCGGGGCGACCGGCACCGCCACCTTCGGCTGGACGGTCAGCACGACCGGCGGCGGCTGCAGCTCCACCCAGCTGCTGAGCAACCCCGGCTTCGAGTCGGGCAGCACGGGCTGGACCGCGAGCAGCGGTGTCATCACCACCGACAGCGGTGAGGCCTCGCACGGCGGCTCCTACAAGGCCTGGCTGAACGGGTACGGCTCCTCGCACACCGACACGCTCTCGCAGTCGGTGACGATCCCCGCGGGCTGCAAGGCGACCCTCACCTTCTACCTGCACATCGACTCCGCGGAGACCACCACCAGCACCCAGTACGACAAGCTGACGGTGACCGCCGGTTCGAAGACCCTGGCGACCTACTCGAACCTCAACAAGGCCTCGGGCTACAGCCAGAAGTCCTTCGACCTGTCCTCGCTGGCGGGCTCGACGGTCACGCTGAAGTTCAACGGCGTGGAGGACTCCTCGCTGCAGACCAGCTTCGTCGTGGACGACACGGCCCTGACGACGAGCTGAACCGTACGCACGACCGCGGTCCCGCACCCCGCTCGCCCGGGGGTGCGGGACCGCGTCATGTCAGCTCAGCGGATCCAGCGTCAGATACGCCTGCTGCGGATTGCCGTCGTGGACCAGTGACTCCTGATTGCCCACGTCGTCGAAGGCGAACGCGTAGGCCTTGCCGTCGGCCATCTGCGCGTGGATCTTGCGGGCGTAGTGGTTGGTCACCGAGTCCTGGTAGAAGTTCGCCGTCGTGTTGTCCGGCTGGTTCGGACTGGTCAGCAGCGTCGAGCGGTTGTAACCGGCGCACAGTGTCCGGGAGATGGGGCCGCGGACGTTGTCGTTGGGCGCGTCCAGCAGCTTGTGACAGCCGAAGACGCTGGCGGCGTCCGGCTTCTGGAAGCTGGTGACGACCGCGCCGGAGGAGTTGGTGAAGTTCATGACGTTGCCCGAGACCCGGCCGTAGTACTTGGTGTTCGGCTGGTCGGTGAACGGCGTGACCGTCAGCGTCGACGTCGTGTACTTCTGCCAGACCCGGTTCACATAGTCGTCCATCACGTTCGCCGGCAGCGCGCCTGTCTCCACGCCGTACAGCGGGGACAGGGCGCGCAGCACGGTGCCGTCGGCACGTGTCTGGATCAGCTTGGCCCAGCCGCCCGGCTGTCCGCGCAGGGCGTCGAAGAAGCCCGTGTAGCCGCCCGGCTTGAGGTGTCCGGTGGTGCCGACCTGGCCGTCGGCGCGCTGGACGCCGACCGCGTACGGCGCCGAGAACATGTCCACCTGGGTGCTGTTGAGCCACAGCCCGGAGTCGTTGAGCGTGTACTCCGACCAGTTGAAGAGGATGTCCCGGTTGGGGTCGGACGGGTTCTGCACGGCCGGCTGCACCAGTCCGCCGGTGGTCAGTCTGAAGTCGAGCTTGCGGCCGTAGGAGAAGTAGATCCGGCCGGAGAACTTCGGTATGCGGATGGTCTTCGACTGTCCGGAGGCCGGTCCCGCGATCGCGGCGTCCGGTGCGGGGGTCGGGGGATTCCCGCCCGCCGGCCAGGCGTGGAAGGTGCCGTTCGCATCCGCCCACCCTTGGCGTCCGGAGGACAGCTGGGTTCCGAGGTCGTAGACGTACACGGGTTCGGAACGGCCCGAGTTGTTGGTGATCTTCAGTGGGATGGTGTCCGGGACGGCGGCTTCGGCGCGGTCCGGCGCGCCGAGCGCGAGCAGTCCGCCGACCAGGGCCGCCGCGGCCGCCAGGGGCAGCGCGGGGCGTGTGAGCCTGTGAGGCACTCTCCACCTCCGTGTGGGGGTCGGGGCCGTACGGATATTGGTCCGTACCTGTTTGAGAGCGCTCTCAGGGTCGTGCCGGGCTGCGTTCATGTCAATGATTCGGACGGGATCGGCCCGGCGCCCGCCGTGCGACGGACGCCCTGAGCCGGTGTCAGACCGGCCGGGCGGACCGGTGTCGGGCGGCGCGGTGAGCGGGCCCGCCACGCCGCAGGGCCGAGCGGGCGTCAGAAGGTGCGTTTCAGCAGGTCCAGCAGCGCCGACCAGTGCTGCTCGGCCGCCTCACGGTGGTAGGCGGTCGTGTCCGCCTGCGTGTAGCCGTGCGGGGCACCCGGGTAGACCTCGCAGGTGTGCCGTACCCCGGCGGCGGACAAGGCCTCCTCGAAGCGCGCGATCTGCTCCGGGGGCAGGGACGGGTCGTCGTCGGCATGCCCGAAGTACAGCTCCGCGGTGATGTCCGGCGCCCCCAGGTGCGGGCTGCCCGGATCGTCGGTGGCCAGACGCCCGCCGTGGAACCCGGCCGCCGCCGCGACCCGGTCCGGATGGGCGGCCGCCGTCCACAGCACGAGCCTGGCCCCCATGCAGTATCCGGTCAGCGCCACCGGACCGTCCGCCGCGAGCGGACTCTCCGCCAGCCAGCGCAGATAGGCGTCCGAGTCCCGCCTGATCAGATCCGGCGTCATCGAGGACACGACCGGGCCGAGCCGTTCCCAGATGGTCGGGTCCGCGTCCGGGTCGATGAACTCGGGCAGGTCCACGACCGGGGCACGGCCGAGCCGGTAGAACACGTTCGGCACCAGCACCGTGTATCCGGCGCCGGCAAGCCGGTCCGCCATCGATCTCAGGTGCGGGCGCAGGCCGTAGGCATCCTGGTAGAACAGCACGGCCGGGCGGGGGCGTCCGTCGGCCGGGTGGACGACGTAGGCGTCGGCGACGCCGTCCTCGGTGGCGATGTCGACGGCGGATCCCTGTACATCGGACATGGGGGAAGGACCTCCCTCGGGAAATGGGTCGGGGACGCGGCCTCGGCCGGCCGCGGCCGCCCCGGCGCCGCGGCTACGGCCCATGCTGTCACGCAAGATCCAGATCGCCGCACCCGGCCGCCGCGTCCTCACTCGAAGCGGCTGGTGTCTCCCGCACCCCGCCGGACGATCTCCGCCTCGCCGCCGGAGAAGTCCACCACCGTCGTCGGCTCCGTACCGCAGTCGCCGGAGTCGACCACCGCGTCCACCACGTGGTCGAGCCGGTCCTTGATCTCCCAGCCCTGGGTCAACGGCTCCTCCTCGTCCGGCAGCAGCAGCGTGCTGGACAGCAGCGGCTCGCCCAGCTCCGCCAGCAGCGCCTGGGTGACCACATGGTCGGGGATGCGCACCCCCACCGTCTTCTTCTTCGGGTGCAGCAGCTTGCGCGGCACCTCGCGGGTGGCCGGGAGGATGAACGTGTAGCTGCCGGGTGTGGAGGCCTTCACCGCCCGGAACACGTCGTTGTCCACCCGCACGAACTGGCCGAGCTGCGCGAAGTCCCGGCACATCAGCGTGAAGTGGTGCCGGTCGTCGAGCCGGCGGATGGAACGGATCCGGTCCATGCCGTCCCGGCTGCCCAGGCGGCAGCCGAGCGCGTAACAGGAGTCGGTCGGGTATGCGATGAGTGCCCCCGAGCGCACCGCGTCGGCGACCTGGCCGATGCTGCGCGGCTGCGGGTTCTCGGGGTGCACGTCGAAGTACTTCGCCATCCGCCGAGCTTATGCCGTCGCCGGACGTGGTGCGCGCAGGCCGGGCGGCGGGCCGTACGCGCCTGATCGCCCCCGTCCCGCCGCCCCTCGGAGCGTCCTGGAATTCCCGGGTGTACCGCGTGTACCGCGGAGATTCCGGGGCAACCGACCTCTGAGCCGCCCGGGGCCTCCCCCCGCTCCGGGCGCGGCGTCTCCGCCGGCGGCCCACCCCCCCGGGCTGCCGGCGGAGCCATGTCCGGCCGGCCAGGGCGCGGGGGCGGCCGCGTCGGGTAACGTCCTGGGACGCATGCCCAGGTCGTCGCGGATACGAGGAGCAAGGCACGTGGCCGGCCGAACGGACGGGGGCCCGGCGTCCCAGCAACGCCACGGCGGCGATGCCGGCCGGCAGCGCCGCGGCAGCGGCATGGACCAGCAACGTCACGGCGGTACCACCGGCCGGCAGCGCCTCGGTGGCGACACCGACTGGGCGCGGGAGCTGCTGGGCCATCTGCGTCCCGCCGGACGCGACCTCGACCGGCTCCTCGCCTGGCTCGCCCGGACCGCCTCCGCGTCGGTCTGTCTCCAGGATGCCGGCGGCACGCTGCTCGGCGGGGAGCGGATGCCGCTCGACACCGCGGTGGCCGCCGACGTCGCCGCCGGCCGGGTCTCCGCCGCGGCCCTGCAGGACGGCGCACGCCATGTGCGCCTGGTCGGGATACGGCCCCCCGGGCCCGGCGCGGCCGTAGGGGCCGTCCTGGCCGTCGCCCGTACCGCCCCCTTCGACCGGCACACCGCCGACGTCCTCGGCCACACCGCCGGAGTGCTGGAACTGCTGCTCAGGGAACGGGAGCTGGCCGACACCGGTCACCGGCTGCGGCGGGTCACGGCCGACCTGCGGCTGGCCATCCTGCAACTGCTGATGGTGGAGGACACCGTCTCCGCCCGCCGGGTCGCCGCCGGACTGTGGCCCGGCCTGCTGGAGCAGGACACCGCCCGCGTGTACGTCGTGGAGTGCGCCGCCGCCCGCGACCGGCTCGCCGACGCCTGTGTGGACGCCACCGACGGCCTGGCGCTCGTCGTGCGCTGTCCCGCGATGGACCAGCACGTCATCGTCGTCGGCCCCTCCGGCGAGGTGGAGGAGCGGCTGCGGTCCCTCGTCGCCGGCCGGCCGGACACCTATCTCGGCGGCAGCCCCCGGCAGCGCCTCGCGCTGACCGCCACCGCCTACACCCAGGCCGTCACCGCCCTCGCCGTGGCCCGCTTCCGGCCGGACCGGTCCGCCGTCTACGCCGAGCGCACCCGCCCGGAACGGCTCATGGACCCCAACGCCCTGCGGACCTGGTCCGCCGACGTGCTGCGCCCGCTCGACCGGCTGCCGCACCATGTGCGCGCCGAGCTGCTCGCCACCACCCGGCTGGGCCTGGAGTTCACCGCCGTGAACGCGGCCAAGGTGCTCGGCGTCAGCCGCAACACCGTCCGCGCCCGCATGGACCGGGTCGCGGCGCTCATCGGCGCGGACCTCTCCGCGCTGGCCGTCCGCGCCGTCGCCCGGTTCGCGCTCAACACCGAGGCGGCGAACGCCCTGTCGGACCCCGACGGCACGGCACCTCACCCGCCGGTCCCGGCCCGGCTCGCGGACCTGCTCGGTACGGGTGCGCTCCGCTCCTGGGCCGAGGGGCTCCTGGGCCGCCTCGACGAGGACGGCCGGGACCTGCGCGGCACCCTGCGCGCCTGGATCGCCGCCGACGCCAACGCCGAACGCGCCGCGGGCGCACGCGGCGTGCACGCCCAGACCGTACGGGAGCACGTCCGGGCCGCCGAACCCGTCCTGGAGCGCCGACTGCTGACCGGCGGCACCGACCTGTACGAGGTGGTCCTCGCCCATCTGATCACCGGTGAACTGGCCGCACCCGCGCTCGGCCCGCAGAACCCGGACCAACCGGACTCACCTGTGCACCGGTGAGTGCCGTGCGGGCCGTGCCGGGCACCGGTGCGCTACCCCGCGCCCGGTACCGCACGTACCTTCGGCAGTCCGCGGGGCACGACCGGAACGGGGGACCGGTCGGGGCCCCGCGGACCGCCTCGGCCGGCCGGGCCGTCGCCTCACCTGGCCGCCGGCTCGGCCGGCAGGTCGAAGACGTGCGCCGGAGAGACGATCTTCGTGATCTCCTGGCCGAACAGCGTGCTGGGCTCCTGGTCGTCGTGGTCGATGTCGGTGTTGAGGACCACCACGACGGTGGTCCTCGTCTGCGGGAGGTAGATGGTCAGGGACTCGTAGCCGGGCAGCGAGCCGTTGTGGCCGATCCACCCCTGTACGTCGAAGATGCCCAGCCCGTACCCGGCGCCCGGGATCGGCGTCGCCGGGGTGATGAGCCGCTGCCTCTGGGTGTCGGGGCTGATCATGCGCTTCCCGTCCGGCAGTTCGCCGGTGGCGACGGTGGGCGCCCAGACGCGCAGGTCGTCCAGCGTCGAGATCATCGCTCCGGCGGCCCACCCCCAGGAGGGGTTCCAGCCGGCCGTCTCGGCGACCTTCCCGTCGGCCGTCTGGTCGGTGTAGCCCTGCGCATGGGGCCTCGGGAACTCGCTGCCCGTCGGCAAGAGCGTGTTCTTCATTCCGGCCGGGTCGAGGATGTGCTGCCTGAGGTAGTCCCCGAGGGGCTGACCGCTCTCCCTCTCCACCACCAGGCCGAGCAGGATCAGGTTCGTGTTGGAGTAGGAGAACTTCTGCCCCGGCTCGAAGAGCACCGGATGCCTGAAGGAGTAGTCGAGCAGCTGCTGCGGCGTGAACGGGCGCCGGGGATCGGATGTCAGGGCCTTGAAGAAGTCCTCGTCCTCGGAGTAGTTGAACAGCCCGCTGCGCATGCCGGCCAGCTGGCGCAGCGTGATCCGGTCGCCGTTCGGGACGCCGTCGACGTACTTGCCGATGGGATCGTCGAGGCCGACCTTGCCCTGGTCCACCAGCTGCAGCAGCGCGGTCACGGTGAACGTCTTGGTCTCGCTGCCGATGCGCGTGTACAGGTCCGGCGTCATCTTCCGGCCGCTCACCTTGTCGGCGACACCGTACGAGCGGACGTAACTGGGCTGCCCCGGGGTCCAGATGCCGACGGTCACGCCGGGCACGTTCGCCTCGAGCATCACGCGCCGTATCGATGCGTCGAGTTGGCGGGCCACGTCGGGGGTGAGGGCGCGGACGTCCGACTCCGAGGGGGAGGGACTGGGCGACACGGTGGCGAACGCGGCCGGTACGGAGGCGGGTACGGCCCCCGCGGCGATCGGTGCCAGCAGCGTTCCCGCCGTCACGGCGACCAAGGTCCCCCTGCGCAGACGTGCCGATGGATGCGACATGGGCTGACTCCCAGCACGTGGGACAAGACCGTGCGACGAGCGGACGCCGGAGCCCGGACCTTCCCAGCATAGGAGCGCCCGTCCCGCCGTGCCCGTCGGACCGCAGCGGCCTGACGGAACGCTCGTCCGGAGGGCACGGCGCACCGCCCGGGCGACGGCGTGTCACGAGCGTCGCCCCGGCATGAACGGCTCGGACCAAAACGAGCGCCTGACCGGGCTCGCCGGGCGGATCGGACGTGTCGGGTGGACCGGGCCGGGGGGTCCGTCACGCCCGGCTCGTCGTGGAGTGGCGGGCGCAGGGCGTACCGTCCCCGCCGAACCGGACCTGCTGTGGCCCCCTTTCCCCGGGCTCGCCCTGCGTACGCGAGCCGAGTCCGAGCGCACCCGACCGGCTACCGCCCGCACAGCGGCGCCAGGACGGCCAGGGCGCCGTTGGCCTCTCGCAGTGCTTCCTCGAGGGTGCCGGGAGCGTGCAGCGCGCCGGTGCCGTCGGGCGGCACGAGCCACTCCATGGAGCGGGCGGGCCGGTAGGGCGGCGGTACGGCGACCCAGGACCCCTTGCCGACGTACCGCAGCCCGGCGCCCACCCAGCCCCCGGACGGATCCGGCGGCAGGAAGAACCCCACCCGGCCCGCCGCGGTGTCCACCAGGGTCGGGCCCGGTACCGGCAGCGAGGGCCGCCACAACAGATCCAGCGTGAGCAGTCCCAGCCGCTCGGGAACGCTCAGCACGTCCCAGAAGCGGCCCGCCTCCAGCAGCGCGATGCCCTCCCCGTGGTCCCACTCCCATTTGCAGGAGCGCGGGTCGGCCGCCGCCGCGGCCAGCCACTCCACGCCCCGCATCCACATCGTGTTCGTCATGCACTGCTCCGGATGTCCTCGCTCGCCTGCTCTGGGCGCAGGGAACGGCCGAGACCGGGCACTCCGTGCGCCTGCACACCAACCCGGCATATGCATGCTCGTAGATATTTCTACCTGGCGGAAGGGGTGGCGCGGCCTGGCGTTTGAGGCGGGGTGTTCGAACTCCGCTTGCTGGTTCGTCAGTTGAGGAAGAGGGGATGCGTCACTCTTCCGGTCGCCGGGCGCTCACCTCGCAATCGATTCGTTCGTCCGGACGACTGTTTCGCGCGTTGTCTCTTGAGAGTGTCGCTGTTCCAGTCGTACAGTCACGGCATTCGTCATCGTCCGGAGCGAGGTACTCCATGGACCGCACGCGTCTGCACGCCCTCCTGGCCCGCGAGAGCGCCGAGGCCGAACGCCGCAACCCGCGTTCCCGTGCTGCCTACGCGCGGGCCGACCACCTCTTCGGCCGTGTGCCGATGACCTGGATGAACAAGACGGCCGGTGCCTTCCCCCGCTATCTCGCCGGAGCCCGCGGCGCCCGGGTCACGGACGTCGACGGGCACGAGTACATCGACTTCTGCCTCGGCGACACCGGAGCGATGGCCGGCCACTCACCGGCCCCGGTCACCGAGGCGGTGCAGCGGCGGTACGCCGAACTGGGCGGGGCCACCGCCATGCTGCCCACGGAGGACGCCGAGTGGGTCGGCGCCGAGCTGACCCGCCGGTTCGGCCTGGCCCGCTGGAGCTTCTCACTCACCGCGACGGACGCCAACCGCTGGGCGATCCGGCTCGCCCGGGCCGTCACCGGCCGCCCGAAGATCCTCGTGAACAGCTACTGCTACCACGGCAGCGTGGACGAGTCGCTGATCGTCGTCGGCCCGGACGGCGAAGGCACCGCACGCCCCGGCAACGTCGGCGCGCCCTGCGACGTGACCCTGACCAGCCGGGTCGCCGAGTTCAACGACCTCCCCGGACTGGAGCGCGAGCTGGCCCACGGTGATGTCGCCGCCGTCCTCATGGAGCCCGCCCTCACCAACATCGGCATCGTGCTGCCGGAGCCCGGCCACCTCGCCGGCGTCCGCGAGCTGACCAGGCGGTACGGCACCCTGCTCATCAACGACGAGACCCACACCTTCTCCGCCGGCCCCGGCGGCTGCACGGCCGCGTGGGGCCTCGAGCCCGACCTGCTGACCATAGGCAAGGCGATCGGCGGCGGCATCCCGGCCGGTGCCTACGGGCTCTCCGCCGAGCTGGCCGAGCGGCTGCTGGCCCGCACCGACCTCGACCTGGTCGACATGGGCGGCGTCGGCGGCACCCTGGCCGGCAACGCGCTGTCGGTCGCCGCGACCCGGGCCACCCTGGAGCATGTCCTCACCGACGACGCGTTCGCCCGGATGGCCACGCTCTCCGAGCGCTTCGAGGCGGGGGTGCGGGCCGGTATCCAGGAGCACGGACTGCCCTGGTCCGTCAGCAGGCTCGGCGCCCGTACCGAGTACCGCTTCCTCTCCCCGGCGCCGCGCACCGGCACCGAGTCCGCGGCGGCCTCCGACGAGGAGGTGGAGGACTTCCTCCACCTCTACCTCGCCAACCGGGGGATCCTGCTGACCCCGTTCCACAACATGGCGCTCATGTGCCCCGACACCACCGAGCGGGACGTCGACACCCACACCGAGGTCTTCGCCGCCGCCCTCGCCGAACTGCTCGGCTGAGGCACGCAGTCGGCCGAAGCCGGTACGAGAAGACGGTACGAAAGGAAACCCGTGGACGAGATCGACCGGGCCATCCTGCGCGAGCTGCAGACCGACGGCCGCATCGCCTACGCCGACCTCGGTCCGAAGGTCGGCCTCTCCGCCTCGGCGGCCCGCCAGCGGCTGCAACGGCTGCTGGACTCCAAGGCCGTCCAGGTGGTCGGCGTCACCGACCCGATGGCCATGGGCGGGCAGGCGATGGCCCTGCTCGGCATCGCCGTGGACGGCGATCCCCGCGGCGTCGCCGACGCCCTCGCCGAACGCCCCGAGGTCGTCTACTCGGTGCTGACCTCGGGCGGATTCGACCTGTTCGCGGAGGTGGTGGCCGCCGGCCCGAAGGCCCTGCTGGACTTCGTCAACGACGTGGTCCGCCCCGTCGAGGGCGTCCGCGAGATCCAGTCCTTCCCCTATTTCGGCATCCACACCCACCGCTTCCTGTGGGACGTGGGCTGACGCGGCCCGGCGGCCTCAGACGACCGGCGCCTCGGGCGTCAGCACCAGCATGGCGGCGTCGTCCCGGACCTCGTAGCGCAGCCGCAGCAGGTCCTCCCAGACCGCGCCGGGCAGCTCGGCGGAGGCCGTGCCGGTCAAGGTGGCCAGCCGCTCCGTCAGCGGGTAGAAGGTGTCGCCGGCGTCCCGGGCCTCCCACACGCCGTCGGAGGCCAGGAACAACCGGTCGCCCGGACCGAGCGCCACGGTGATCTCCTTCGGCGGATCGACGCCCACCAGCCCGAGCCCCAGCGGCGGGCCGGGCGCGACGGTCACCTCGCGGGCGTGTCCCTCGCGCAGCAGGACGGGCGCCGGATGCCCGCAGGCCACCACCTGCACCGCACACGCGTCCGGCGAGAACTCCAGCAGCACCCCGGTGGCGAACAGCTCCGCGTGGCGCACCCCCGCCGAGTCGACCCCCAGCCTGCGGTCCATCCGCGCCGCCACCGACTCCAGGCCGGGCTGGTCCAGCGCCGCCTCCCGGAACGCCCCCAGCAGCGACACCACCGTGGCGAGCGCCTGCAGTCCGTGCCCCTGCACATCGCCCATCACCACCCGCACGCCGAACGGCCCCTGCCGCACGTCGAAGAAGTCGCCGCCGACCAGCGTCCCGTCCTGTGCGGCCCGGTAGAAGCCCGCGCACCGCACGCGCCCGACCCGCTCGGGCAGCGGCGGCATGACGGCCCGCTGCACGGCCTCGCCGATCGCCCGTTCCGTGTTCAGCTGGGCGTCCCGGTGGCTGCGTACATAGGACACGAACACACTCAGCAGGGCCACGAACATGATGGTGAGCAGATCGGTGTTGCCGGGGCGGTTCAGATGAGTGGTGGGGAGATTCAGCACCACGATCACCCCCACGCCGAGGACCGCGGTCGCCAGCGGCCCGTAGGACAGCACCGCCAGCGGCGGAATCGCCCCCAGCAGGAAACCGAGGTCGCTCGCGTGGGGAGTGACCAGAGACGCCGTGGTCACCGCCGCGAGCAACAGCACGGGCAGCACCCGCACCCACCACGGCGGTGGCGCGCCCCGCAACCAGCCGCGATCCTCCCGGCGCCCACGCGACGCCCCGCCGCGCCCCGATTTCACATCCCCACGCTACGCCGCCGGACACCGGCGGGCCTCCTCCCGGACGCTCCGGGCGCGGGGCCGGGAAACCGGACGCTCCGGGCGCGGGGCCGGGAAATACGGTGGACGCCCGATCGACGACCGGCATAGTGTCTGACCGCACGCCCGAGACCGACGGAAGGAGGCGAGTGTCATGGCCACTGTCATCATGCGCTCCCCCCTCCCCGTCGCCCGGGTGTGCCACGCCTGACCGGGAGCGCGCACGCAAGCCGTATCCCGGAGGATCCGTGACCGACCTGGTCATCCGCACGCTCGACGAGAGCAGTGCGCACCTTTTCGACACCATGCCCGACCCGCTGGGCTTCCGCGAGAAGCACCGGCGGACGCGCTTCCGCCCCGACTGGCAGCGCGTCGCCCTGCGCGACGGCCGCACCGTGGCCCGCGCGGCCTGGTGGGGCCGGCCCGAGGACACCGAGCCGCTTCTGATCAACTGGTTCGACGTCGCCGAGGGCGAGGAGGAGGCCGGAGCCGAACTCCTGCGGACCGCGCCCTGGCAGCCCGACGAGATCGACCTCGACCTGCCCCCCGGCTGGCGCGACACCCCGCAGCAGCGGGCCGCCCTCCACACACGCGATGCCGCCGCGCGCAAAGCCCGCTACCAACCGCTCGTGGAGCGCTTCATCTACCGATGGACCACGGACCAGGGCCTGCCCGAGCGGCCCGGACGCCTCGTCTTCGGCGCTGAACCGGACGACGCCGTCTTCTTCGACCTGCTGCGCCGCATCCACTCCGTCACCCTCGACGCCCACGCCCGCCGGGCCATCGAGCAGGGCGGAGTGGACAAAGCCGCACAGGAGGAGATCGACATCTTCCACTGGATGCCGTCGCCGCGGACCTGGTGGCAGATCGCCCGCACACCCGAGGGCGAGCCGGTCGGCATCCACATCCCCGCCCGCAATCCCTCCGGACCGTGCATCGGCTTCATCGGCGTGGTGCCCGAGCAGCGCGGCCACGGCTACGCCTACGACCTGCTCGCCGAGTGCACCCATTTCCTCGTCGAACAAGGCGCCGGGTTCATCGCCGCCGCCACCGACCAGGGCAACTTCCCGATGGCCGCGCACTTCACCAAGGCGGGCTACCCGGTTGTACGGGAACGCATCAACTACTGGGCGGTCCGCACCCACGAGGCCGGGTGACGTGCTGATGGTGCGGTGATCGACAGCCGGCCGCACCGGCCACACAGGTGACCGGGCGCCGGGGCACGGGCCCCGGCGCCCGTGTCCCGGGGGAAGGGCGCCGGCGCTCGTGCACGCCTAGTCCGCTTCGCCCGCCAGCCGGGCCTGCGCCGCCGACAGGATCTCCGTGACGCGCAGGCCGAAAGCGGCGTCACAGGCGTGCGGGCGGCCCGTGCGGGCGGCCTTCACCAGGGCGTCGGTGGCACGGGTGAGCGCGGGGACCGCCCCCTCGGAACTACCCGGCAGGAGCGACACCCCCGCCTCGCCCCTGAGTTCCACATCGGCTCCGGCCGCCGCGGGCGGGGCCGTCAGGCTCAGCGTGAGGGTGCTCGACGCGCCGGTGGCGTGGTCGAGGACGAGGTGGACGGTGTCCGCGGGACCGTGCGCGGCCGCCACGACCTGCCGGACGTCACCGAGCACCGGCAGCAGCACCGACAGGGCGTGGGGGCCGACGTCCCACAGCGCGCCCTTCTCCCGACGCCACGGCGAGGCCGCGAACGGGCTGTCGGTCGTGAAGGCCGCACCCAGCCACTGCGCCCGCGCCGTGAACCAGCCCGACACCGCGGCCTGTTCCTCGATCCAGGCCTCCGGCTCCTTCTGGAAGCGGGCGGTGAAGAAGACCACCGACGCCACACCGGAGCGCTCCACCGCCTCCGCGACGGCCCGGCCCTCGGCGACCGAAACCGCCAGCGGCTTGTCCAGCAGCAGATGGCGACCCGCCCGTGCCGCGCGCACCGCCAACTCCGCCTGCACGGACGGCGGCAGGGCCACCGCCACCGCGTCCACGTCGGCCAGCAGCGCGTCGACGTCGGCATAGGCGGCGACGCCGTACTGCTCCGCCAGCTCGGTGGCCGCCTCCGGCCGCCGCCCCCACACCCCGGCGAACTCCACGCCGGTGTGCCCGGCGAGAGCGGGAGCGTACGCCGACCGGGCCCACGGGCCCGTTCCCAGCAGTCCGATGCGCATGTCGCGTTCCTTCCTCCGAGCCGTTCCCCGCACCCTCACGATGCTGCGCTCCGATCGCCCCGCACACACGTGCCGCCTGTGTCCCCCGGCCCCCCGAGCCAGTCGGCGATGGTGGCGGCGATGGGCTGTCCGGTGTCCATCTCGACGAACCCGAACTGGCCGGACTGGTTGCACTCCAGGAACCACCAGATCCCGTCGGCGTCCTCCGCGAAGTCGAAGGCGCCGTAGGCCAGTTCGGCGTCTCTCAGATAGCGCAGCACACCCTCGGCGATCCGCGGGGGCACGTCCGCGGGCACCCAGGGGGAGACGGAAGGGGCGAAGCGGACGTCCACGTCGTCCGGATGGGCGTCCGGGTCGGCGGGCTTGCGCGCGGCCAGCAGCGTGTCGCCGACGACGGTGAGCCGGATGTCGGCCCGCTTGCCGACCCGCCGCTGCAACAGCGTGGGACCGAAGGCCACCGCCGCGAAGTCGGCGTCCGGGGCGACACGGCTGGTCGGCACCGCACGCGGCGGCTCCTGCGGATGCGCGCCGGAGACCGGCTTGACCACCAGGTCCGGGAAACGCTCAGCGAACTCCCGTGCGGCCTGCGGGAACGTGGTGATCAGCGTGGCCGGCACCGGCAGCCCGCTGCGCTGGGCGAGGTGCAGCTGCCAGGGCTTGTGGCGGGCGCGGCGGGCCGCGTCCGGGTGGTTCATCCAGCGCGCGTCGGTGGCGCGCAGCATGCCGTACAGCGCCTGCGACGACTCCTCCGTCAGCCAGGCGGACGGCTGGGCCGCGCGGGCGGCCGCGTCGCCGGGTCTGCGCACCCAGATGGAGCGCAGGCCGTTCATGCTCACCAGGCGTCCGCCGACGGACAGATGTCCACGGCAGGCGCCCCGCACGTACTCGGCCGACAGCGCCACCCCGTTGGTGAGATCGGCGGGGTCGAGCCGGACGACGGGCACGCCGGCCTCGCCCAGCCGGAGGACCACCATGTCCGCCGTCACGTCCTCTTCGCTGGTCAGGATGAGCACGGTCATCTTCCGAAGCCCGTGGTTCAGTCGTCGAAGTGCGTCTTGGAGCCGGCGGTCGACGTCGTCGTTCCGAGTGCTCTCAAGGTCGCGTGGTCGGTGGCGGCGATCCGTCCGTCCGGGAGGACGTTCAACTGCAGTCCGGAGTCGTACGAGTACGGAGTGGTGACGTCCAACTGCACTGCCGGGCGTGCGTAGTTGAGCGTGAACGGTTGCATGGTCTCTCCCTGATTCGGCTTTCACGTCCTTATACGAATCGAACGGGTGATTGGTTTCCTCACGCTGCGTGACCATGGCGCGGAAATCGGCCTCTACGGTGCCGGAGTGCCGGATGTCACAGTCGACGACACGCAAGGCGCGGACGGGCCGGTGACGCCGAGTCACCTCGCGAGTGCGTCCCGCGCAGCCGCCAGGGCCTGCTGCACGTATCCGTGCCCGAACAGCACCACGTGCACCAGCAGCGGAAAGAGCTGGTGCGCCCCGACCCGGTCCCGCCAGCCGTCGGCCAGGGGCGCCGCCTCCTGGTACCCGTCGAGCACCCGGTCCAGGTGCGGGCAGCCGAACAACCGGAGCATGGCCAGGTCGGTCTCCCGGTGGCCGCCGTGCGCGGCCGGGTCGATGAGCCGGACCTCGCCGTCGGCGCCCCACAGCACGTTCCCGTTCCACAGATCGCCGTGCAGCCGCGCGGGCCGCTCGGCGGCCCCCGCCAGCTCCGGCAGTCGTGCGCAGGCCCGCTCGATCACGGCGGCCTCGGCCGGGCGGAGCGTGCCGCGGTCGACCGCGGCACGCACGTACGGCAGCACGCGGTGCTCGGCGTACCAGCCGGGCCACTCGGTCCCCGGCGCGTTGCGCATCGGGGCGAGGCCGATGTACGCGTCCTCGGGGCCGCCGGGCGGCGGTGCCCCGAAGTGGGGTGCGCCGGCGGCGTGCAGTGTGGCCAGCGCCTGGCCGAAACGCGACGCCGCCTCAGGGTCGGGACGCCCGGTCGGCACCCGCTCGGTCACCATCCAGCGCTCGTCGTGACCGAGCACCGCCGGCACCGCCACCGCCTCCGCCGCGGCCAGCCAGCGCAGACCTGCCACCTCGGCGCGTACCGCCCCGGGAGCGTCGCCACGCTTGACCATCACCGGCGTCCCGCCGTCGAGCGTCACTTCGGCGGGCCACCCGGACGCCGGCCGGGCATCGGTGACCGGGCGTCCGGTGAGCCGGGACGCCACCTTTCCTGGATCCTCGTCTCGGTCGACCACGGCCCAAGGGTACGACCCGCAACAAGGGCGCACCGTCGGGTGCTTCAACGATTACTACGACTGTTTTCAGCCAAACCCCTGTAGTTACTACCCGTGCTGATCCCGTACGACTAGCGTGAGCACGCCGCAGCGCCACACCAGGGGCACCGGGCCCCGCCGGGACTTGCGCGCGGCGGAGGATCTCCCCCGTGACCACAGCATCCGTGCTGATGGCCGACGTCTTCGAAGTCCAGCCGTACACCCCCCACTGCGAGGTCATCCTCGGCGAGGGCGCACACGCCGTCATCGGTGTGTCCCCGGGCAACAGCTACTTTTCCGCCCGACGCCTGCACGACCTCGCCCGCTGGGGACTGGACCACTTCGACAGGGTCGACTTCGTCTACACCGACCTGTACGTGGCCGAGATGTACGCGGCTTCCGGCTATCCGCCCGACGAGGCGCGCCGCAAGGCCGTGAAGAACCTGCGCGGTGTACGCGCCAAGGTCCGTGACGCGGTGTCGGCGGCCGACCCCGAGGGCCTGCGGCTGGACTGGCATCCGATGTCGGAATTCCGTACCAACCCCGCCTACCAGGAGATCCACCGGCAGCTGACGGCGCGACTGGCGTCCGACGGTGCCTTCCGGGCCGTCTGCGACGCTCTGGTGAATCGTTTCCTCGCGGCGCGTGGCGAGACACCGACCGAGCGGCAACGGGCCGTGTGCCTGGAGTACGTGTGTGCCGAGGCGCCGCTGTTCCTGGACACCCCGGCGATCCTGAAGGTGCCCTCCTCGCTCAACTGCTACCACCAACTACTGCCGATGGCCGAGCTGTTGTACTCCCGCGGGGCCGGCCTGCGCGCCTCCCGCAACCAGGGCCACGCCGTCGTCACTCCCGCCGCCCTGGAAGGAGCCGCGCCATGACCGCCGCCCCCGGTGTCCGCGCCGACCACCCGCCCCTGCTCGACTTCCCCTTCTCCTGGGACGGCACCCGCGTGCCCGCCGAGGTCGAGGCGCTGCGCGCCACCGCCCCCGTGCGGCGCGTGCGGACCATCGCCGGCGACGAGGCGTGGCTGGTGTCCTCGTACGAGCTGTGCCGGCAGGTACTCCAGGACGACCGGTTCTCCCTCAAGGACACCTCCGCCCCGGGAGTGCCCCGGCAGTACGCGCTCACGATCCCGCCCGAGGTCGTCAACAACATGGGCAACATCACCGGAGCCGGGCTGCGTCGCGCGGTGATGAAGGCGCTCAGCCCCAAGGCGCCCGGCCTGATGGAGTGGATGCGCCAGGAGGCCCACCGTCTGGTGGACCTGATGGTCGCCGACGGCCCGACGGCCGACCTGCGCGGGGCGTTCTGCGAGCCGTACTCGGCGAATACGCACTGCCGGATCCTCGGCATCCCGCAGAGCGAGGCCCCGGCCTTCCTGCGCAGCCTCGACATCGCCTTCATGAACTCCGCCTGCCCGATCACCGGCGCCCGGATCAACTGGGACCGGGACATCGCGCGGATGACGGCCCTGCTCGACGATCCGGCCACCCACGGCCTGCTGGGCGAACTCGCCGCCCTGCGCGACGACCCGGACTACGCGCACCTGACCGACGAGATGATGGCCACCGTCGGCGTCACCCTGTTCGGTGCCGGCGTGATCTCCACCTCGGGCTTCCTCGCCATGGCCCTGGTCCACCTGCTCATCCACCCCGCCGCCCGCGACCTCCTCAGGGACCGGCCCGACCTGATCGGCCCCGGCGTGGAGGAGCTGTTGCGGGTCAACCTCTCCATCGGCGACGCGCTGCCCCGCATCGCCCTGGAGGACGCCCGGCTCGGCGATGCCGAGGTGCGACGGGGCGAACTCGTGCTGGTGCTGGTCGAGGGCGCCAACCTCGACCCGGAGAAGTTCCCCGACCCGCACCGCTTCGACCCGCACCGCGACAACACCGCCGACCATCTCTCCTTCGGCGGCGGCGCCCACTACTGTCCCGCGACCGGGCTCGGCCGTACCCACGCCCGCATCGCCCTGGAGGTCCTGCTCGACCGGATGCCGGAGCTGACGCTCGCCGTACCCCCCGGCCAACTGGTGTGGCGCACCGGCTTCATGAAACGCCTCCCGGAGCGGCTACCGGTGGCCTGGTAGCCCCGGCGTCCCCTTCCCCGGAGGACGTCCCCGCCCCTGTGCCCAGGGTGCGTTCACGGGGAGGGCGCACGGTGCCGTCGCCGGCCGTCGGGGTGTCCTCCGGAGGAGGGCGCAGGGTTCGGCGGGCGTATGCGGTGTTGCCGTCGCCGGCCGTCCGGGTGGGTGCCTGGGTCCGCCGGGGTGGCGCGGTGCCGTCGCCGCCCGTAGCGGTGTGTTCGCCGGGAGAGGGGATCGGGTTCGGGGGGCGGTGCCGTCAGTGGTCGACGGGGTGGGGCCTTCGGGTCAGGCCCACCGGGTTGCCGGGCGGTAGCAGGCCCGCGGACTCGACGGTGTGGGCCAGGGGCTCCAGCAGCTGGGCCAGGCGGGCGGTGCGGTCGGCGCCGAGCGCGGTCCACGGTCCCTCGGCCGCCGCGTCGGTCAGCGCCTCCACCTCCGTCCGCAGGGCCGAGCCGGCCGGGGTGAGCGACCCGTCCGCGGCGAGCAGGCCGCGCTCACGCAGCCGTGACTCGGCCGCCGCCCAGTCCGCCTGCTCCCACTTCCGCGTCTCGCGCAGAAACCGCCCGTCGGACTCACCGGCCGCCGCCTTGAGCACCATGGCGTCGACCGGCCCGAGCCCCTGGCTCACCAGCACCGCGACATGCCCGTCCCCCCGGTGCTCGCGCAGAGTGGTGAGGCCCTGCCACAGACGCGCGGCGGGCCGCTCCGGGCGCTCCAGCGCCTGGTTGGCGGCGGCCAGCACCCGGCCCGGGGTGGCCGCGGCCGCCGCGGCCCGCCATGCGAGGTCCGCGGCCTCGGCGAACCCGGCCGAGCCGACGACGTCCGCCCCGAACAGGCGGGTCATCGCCGCGTCCATGGCCTCCAGACGCGCCGCCAGCACTTCCGCCGGAGCCGCGTACCCCCAGGCGTCCGGCAGCGCCCGGCTCACCCGGTCGGGGTGGAAGACGTAGAAGGAGCCGGTCACCACGGACGGGGAGACCGCACCGAGCGGCGCGGCCCGCAACGCGAAGTACCCCATCCAGAAACCGCGCATCCCCAGCGTGTCCGCCGCCCGGTGCGCCTCCGGCGCGAAGTACACGAGGTCGTGCACCGGCTCGTACCGCTCCCACAGGGCCCGCGCCATCCCGTCCGCCACCGCTTCCTCCCACCACGTCCGCCTGCCGTGCCGTCGGGCACCAGCCTGCGCTATGACAGCGGTCATAACAAGGGGGGTTCGATGTGCCGTCGGTCGCCCTCGGGGAGGCGAGGCGTGCGCCGGCCGCCAGGGTCAGGACACGGCCCCGGCCCGCTCCACGGCCGGCTCCGGTGCCCGCCGGACGCGATCCCGCCGCTGTGCCCGGCGCACCGCGGACGGTGCCAGGAGCCCCGTCACGGCGAAGAGGGCGCCGACGACGTACCAGCCCGGCCGTCCCCACTCGATGCAGAGGGTGATCAGCAGTGCCGGACCGAACGCCTCGGCCAGCCCGGCGCCCAGCCCGAACACGCCGAGGTACTGGCCCGTGGCGTGGTCCGGGGCGAGCGCGAACGACACCTCGAATCCGGCGGCCGCGTGCCACAACTCCCCGACGGTGTGCACCACCACCGCGACGACGAGCACCACGGCCGCGGCCCACCCGGGGATCCCCGCCGACAGCGGGATCAGCGCGCACGCGGCGAGGAAGGCGAACCCCGCCCGGCGGTAGGCGCGACCGCCGGCCCCTGGGGAGTCGACCCCGCGCCCGGCCCGCACCTGAAGGGCGATCACCATCACGGTGCCGGTCAGCATGGTGCCCGAGATCATCCAGTGCGGCGCGGACGTGGCACCGACCAGCCACAGCGGGACGGCGACGGTGAGCACCTTGAACTGGACGGCCATCACGCCGTCCAGGGCGGTGAGCAGGAGGTAGCGGTGGTCGCGCAGGGCGATCCAGCGCGGGCCGTCGGGCGCGGGCGAGGGCGCCACCGGCGGCAGCAGGGCGAGGACGGCCGCCGAGGCCGCACAGCACAGCGCCAGTCCGGCCACCAGCACCTGGTAGGCGGTGTGGGTGCCCACCTGCACGGCGCAGCCCGCCAGCAGGGCGCCCACCGATACACCGACGTTCGTCACCGCACGCAGGTAGCCGCGGAACTCCTGCGGCCGGGAGCCGCCGTAGTGCCGGACGAGCGGGCTGCGCGCGGCCACCCCCGCCCCCTTGGCGCCCATGGCGGCCGACACCACGAGCACGAACGACCAGAAGCCGTGCGCCAGCGTGAAGGCGGCCGTCGCCAGGGCCTGCGCCACCAGCGTGGCCGCGTAGACGCCCCGCGCCCCACGCCGGTCCGCGAGATGGCCGACGGAGATGCCCATCGCCAGCGCGAAGCACCCGGCGATGCCGAGGCCGAGACCGACCTGACCGGCGGGCAGGTGCACGGCCTCGGTGAAGTACAGCACTCCGGCGGTCAGATACAGGCCGCTGCCGATGGTGAACACGAGGTTCGAGGCGGCGAGGACGCGCTGCGGACCGGTGTCCGGCAGAAGTCGAGGCATGGCGGGGCTCCGCATCCCGAGAGGGAGAAGTAAGGACTGCCCCAGCTTGTTGCTTATTACTCGCAAGAGCAAGTGGTTTGCGCCGATCCCGGAGGGCCGTCCGACGCGCACGCCGATTCGCCCGGACGAGGGGGAGCGGGGGCGGCTCACTGGGTCAGACGGGTGGTGCGGTGCCCCGGCTGGGCGGCTCGGATGGTGGGAGCCAGGTCCCTCACTGACGGTGGTTCATGTCGGGGCCGGGTCTGTCCAGCTGATGAGGTATCCGCTGCCCGGTCGCGTCGGAAGGACATCACTATGCGTTCTGCCCGCATGCTTCTGGCCGCGGCGGCCGCCGGTGCCGCCATCGCCATCGCCACGCCGGGCGCCGCGCTCGCCTCCCACGGCGGCGACGACGGAGGCCGTGACGACTCCTCATACAGCCGGGACTCCGACAGCGACCGCGACGAGGGATCCGGCAAGGACCACGACAAGGATTACGGCAAGGAGCGCGACGACGACGGCGGGCGCGACGCGCCGCGCGGCGGAATGCACACGGGTGGCGGAGCGCTCGCCGCGGTGCCGCGCAGCGACGACTGGGGCTCGGGTTCCGGCTCCGGCTCGGGTCGCGACGACAGCCGGTTCGACCCCGAGAGCTACAAGGACAAGGGGCGCGACGGCGGCGGCAAGGACGAGTGGGGCGACGACGAGGAGAAGGAGAAGCCGCGGGGCGGCATGCACACCGGCGGCGGCGCGCTCGCCGCTCCCGGTGTCACCGCGGGCGGCCTGGCCGTGCTCGCCGTAGGCGCCACCGGCATGTACGCACTGCGCCGCAAGAAGGCCGCCGCGCCCGCGTCCTGACGGGGCGACACGTTCCAGGGGCTGCGGGCGCCGTCGGCGCGCCCTGCGTGTCGGCGGCCCGCGCCCCCTGCGAGCCGCCCGGTACGCCGGTTCCGGCACCCCGCCTCCTGCCCTGATCCCCGTGCTGCCGTGCCCGAGTGAGGTGATGCCCGATGGCAGCAGTCCCGTCCTCCCCGGCCCCCGCCGAACCGGCACCGCGCGAGCCGGAGTCCGGCCGCGGTGGGCGGCTGGCGCTGTGGGGCGTGGCGATCGTCGTTCTCGCCGCCGGCGTGTTCGGCGGCCACCACGGGTCCGGCGACGCGTCGGGCGCCCCCCGCGCCCCGGGCGCGAGCGCCGCCGTACAGACCGAACCGCACCAGGCCGACGACGCGCTGCCCCGCTCCGCACCCACCCGCCTGCTCATCCCCAAGATCTTGGTGGACGCACCGTTCACCTCCCTGGAGATCGGCGCCTCGGGCCAGCTCCAGCCGCCGCCCGCGGATGACACCAACCTCGTCGGCTGGTACGCCAAGGGCGCCTCGCCCGGCGAGCGGGGCACCTCGATCATCGCCGGGCACGTCGACACGGCGACCTCTGCCGCCGTCTTCGCCGACCTCGACCGGCTCGAGAGCGGCGACAGGTTCTCCGTGGAACGCGCCGACGGGCGGACCGCGGAGTTCGTGGTCGACAGCTCCGAGTTCTTCCCGAAGGACGACTTCCCCAGCAAGCGCGTGTACGCCGACGGGACACGCCCCGAGGTCCGGCTGATCACGTGCGCCGGTGACTACGACCACTCGGTGCGGGACTACACCGAGAACCTGGTGGTCTTCGCCCATCTGGCGTGATCCGGCCGGTACGGCCCGGTCGCATGTGCCCACAGGGGCCGCCGCGCGGTTCAGCGGGCCGTGGACTCGCGGGCGATCACGGAGAAGGGGCCGACGAACTCCTCCTGTTCGGCCGGAACGCCCTGGCGGCCCATCCGCGCGACCAGGAGGGCGACCGCCCGCTCGGCCATCAGGTCGTGGTCCGGGTCCACCGTGGACAGCGAGGGGACGAGGAACGCGCTCTCGTCGACGTTGTCGAAACCGATCACCTTGACCTGTTCCGGCACCCGCACCCCCGCGTCGGCCAGGCCGCGCAGCACCCCCGTCGCCACGGTGTCGGTCACACAGAACACACCGTCGAAGTCCAGCCCGTCGGCCACCATCTCCCGTGCCTGCCGGGCGGCCGCCGCCATGGTGAGCGCCGGCAGGCTCCGCACCAGCCCGGGGTCCGCGGACAGGCCGGCGGCCCGCAGCGCCTGGAGGTAGCCGGTGTGCCGGAGGCTGGAGACGTCGACCTCGCCGCACACCAGGGCCACGCGCCGGCAGCCCCGCTCGATCAGGTGCCGGGTGGCGGCGGCGAAGGCCTCCACGTTGGGCATGGCGACATGGTCCACGGGACCGCCGAAGATCCGCTCGCCGAGGATGACCACCGGGTGGTCCACCTCGAGCGCCTCGACGTCGGCCTGCCCCATGCCGACCGTGCTGAGGATGAGCCCGTCGTAGAGCCGGTTACGGGACTGGGACAGCGCGGCCAGCTCGTTCTCGCGGCGGGCCCCGGTCTGCTCGATGCCGACCCGGAGACCGTGCCGGGCGGCCGCGGTGATGATGGCGGCGGCCAGTCGGCCGTAGTAGGGGCGGTTCACCTCCGGGACCGCGAGGCCGATGGTCCCGGTGGGGCCCTTGCGGAGGTTGCGGGCGGCGACGTCGACCCGGTAGTCGAGCCGGGCCATCGCCTCCAGGACGCGTTCCCGGGTGGCGGGGCGGACATGGGGGGCGAGATCCTTTGTATCGATAGAAAGTCGCATCGAGGCACGGGTGCGTCAAGGGGGGCGGGAGCCTGGAGCGCTTGCGCTCCCGTCCCGAACACCCACTTTTTTGTGGGTACTTGGCAGCCCCGCCCCGTCGGGAGAGGCTGTTCCACGAGGTCAGGGGCCCACCGGGACGGGACGGAGGTGACAGTGGGCGTGGCTCAGGATGCCGCTTCGCGCGCCGCCTCGCGCTCGCGGAGCCGTTCCAGACGGCGGTGGCCCCAGTCGGACACGGGGCCCAGGGCGTCGGCGAGATCGCGGCCGAAGCCGGTCAGCGAGTACACGGTCTTCGGCGGCAGCACGTCGTGCACCTCCCGGTGCACCAGGCCGTCCTCCTCCATCTCGCGCAGCGCCTGAGTCAGTACCTTCTCGCTCAGCCCCGGCAGCCGGCGGCGCAGTGCGCCGGGCCGGTGCGGGCCGGACTCCAGCACCCACAGCAGGGACGTCTTCCACTTGCCGTCGATCACCGCGATCGCGGCGGTCACTCCGCAGACGTCGGGGTCCTGGGCACGGCTGCGCGTCATCGGCGACCTCTTCGTTTCTCCACCGGCCGTTCGGCCGTTCTTCCTTCGCACCTTCAGGAGTTCGAACATGTCCACATCCGCGAATCTTCCTGCCGTCACCGTGCTCGGCCTCGGTCCGATGGGCCGCTCGCTCGCCGGCGCCTTCCTGAAGGCGGGGCTGCGCACCACGGTCTGGAACCGCACGCCCGGCAAGGACGGCGAGCTGACCGGGCAGGGGGCGGCCGGCGCCGGATCGGCCGAGGAGGCCGTCGCCGCCGGTGACGTGATCGTCGTCTGCGTGGTGAACTACGACGCCGCCGACGCCGTCCTGCGGCGCGACCCCGTCGCCCGTGCGCTGAAGGGCCGCACCGTGGTGAACCTGACCGCCGACACCCCGGACCGCGCCCGCGACACGGGGGAGTGGGCGGCCGCGCACGGCATCGGCTACCTGGACGGCGCGATCATGACCCCGGCCCCCAGCATCGGCACACCGGAGGCCGTCTTCCTGCACAGCGGACCGAAGGCCCTCTACGAGGAGCACCGGTCCGTGCTGGAGGCGCTGGGCGGGACGCACACCCACCTGGGCGAGGAGATCGGGCGTGCCGCCACCTTCGACATCGCCCTGCTCGACATCTTCTGGACCGCGATGGGCGGCTACGCGCACGCCGTGGCGGTCGCCCGGGCCGAAGGCGTCACCGCCCGGGAACTGGCCCCCTTCGCCCAGGGCATCGGCGCGATCCTGCCGCCGCTCTTCGAGGAGTTCGCGGAGGACGCCGACAGCGGCACTTACTCCGGGGAGATCAATCCCATCACCTCGGCCGTCTCGACCATGGCCCATGTCGTCGCGGTCTCCGAGGCCCACGGCATCGACGCCGGCGTCATGCGGGCGGTGGAGGGCATGGCCCGGCGCGTCATCGGCCTCGGCCACGGCACGGACGGCTTCATCCGCGTCGCGGAGGTACTGGGCCGCCACTGAGGGGCGGCGGCCGGGGTCGACGGGCGTCGCCGGGAAGGGCGGTCGGGCGGCTCGATGCGCCGGGGTGGTGAGTCCCGGTGCCGGCGGCCCGGCCGGCCTCGGTGCCGGTGCGCCGCGCGCGTTCTCCGGCGCGCGTTCGCCCCGGCGCATCGGCGTTCCGGCGTTCCGGCGTTCCGGTGTAATGGCACACCGGTGCGCGTGCGCGGCGGGTGGGTGCGCGCAGGACGGCGGACCCGTGACTTGTGCGGGCGGGGGCACAATGGAACGCTTCGGTCCGCCGGGCGCGACCAGGGTCGGCGGTGGCTGTGAGCACCGGTTTCACGAGTGGCGCGCGCTCGGGGGACCGGTCGTGGGACGGAACGGGGAGTGGACGGATGGAGCTGGAGCTTCGGCACCTGCGGGTGCTGTGCGCGATCGCCGACGCGGGCAGCGTGGGCCGCGCCGCCGCGCAGCTCGGGTATTCGCAGCCGGCCGTCAGCACCCAGCTGCGGCGCATCGAGCGCCACCTGGGCGAGCCGCTCTTCGAACGCGGCACGAGCGGGGTGCGGCCGACCCGCTACGGCGCCGAGGTGGTCGCCCAGGCCCGTGACGTCCTGGCCCGAGCCGACGCCATCGGGCACCGCCCGGCGGCCGAGCGCCCCCGCCGTACCCTGCGCGTGGCCGCGACCAACTCGCCCATGCTGTCCGGCACCGCCTCCCGCGTCCGCACCCGGCTGCCGGAACTGACCCTGGCGGTCCACAGCGTCTACGCCTCCTCGCGGATCGTGGAACTCCTGGAGGAGGGCACGGCGGACATCGCCATCGCCGCCGACTATCCGGGCATGGAGCTGCGCCACTCGAGCGCCGTGCGCCACCGTGGCATCGTCACCGAGCCGACCTTCGTCGCCCTGCCCTCCCGGCACCGGCTCCGGCAGTCCCCCCAGGTCCAGCTCGCGGATCTGGCCGAGGACGCGTGGTTCGTGACCCCGGACGACGGCGCCGGCTGGCCCGGGGTGTTCTACGACGCCTGCGAGAGCGCGGGCTTCACCCCGGTCACCGTGCACGAGTTCCTCGGCGACCAGACCCAGCTGCAGAGCATGATCGCCGACGGCCTCGGCGTGTCGCTCGTGCAGCCGACGCTGCGGCCGATCCCGCACGTCGTCGTGAAGCCCCTGGCCGGCTCCCCGTTGTGGTGCCGCTATGTACTGGCCTGGCGGCCCGGGGCCGTCACCGACGACGTGGTGGAGACGGTTCTCCAGTCCGCCACGGCCGCGTACCGCGATCTCGTCGCCCAGGCTCCGCACCTGCGGAGCTGGGCCTCGCGGACCTGGAGCGCGGCCGGGGCGTAGGGGCCATGGCACGGCCGTGCCGCGATGTTATGAGCGGTGTGTGTCATGTGCTATGTCACACACCATTGTTGGGGCGGGTGGCGCACTGGGACAGTGCCTCACACGCCTCAACACCCCACCGAGGCGCATCCCTTCGTGGAGGAACCCCAGATGCGCTATCGCTTCGCGCTGCCCGGGCGCGGGTCCGGCCGGACGGCCAGACGTACGGCCGGCGCCGCCGCCGTCTGCGTCACCCTGGCCGGCCTGCTGTCCACCCCCGCGCTGGCAGCACCCCAGCAGCACCCCGGCAGGCCCTCGGCCGCACCCCGGCAGGCCGCGCCCCCGCCGTCGCCCACCGGTGCGGCGACCACGGCCACCGAGCGCCCCACGAGCCCGTCCCGGCGCCTCAGCCCGGCCCAGCTTCCGCCCCGGGCACCGACACTGACGCGCCCGCACCGTGTCCACCGCGACGCCACGGCGGCCTCCTGCACCCCGGCCGACTTCGGCGGCCGCAGCGGATCCGCCCTCGTCTCCTTCGTGAAGGCCTCGTCCCCGGACTGCGTCAACACGCTCTTCCAGGTCATGGGCAAGGACGCGCACGACGTCTTCCGCGAGGCCCAGATGCTGACCGTGGCGAAGGCGTTCCGGAGCACCGCGGGCCAGTACCGCGGTGACAACTCCGGCAGCCTGGAGCAGCTGGTCCTGTTCCTGCGCGCCGGCTACTACGTGCAGTTCAACCACTCCGGTGACGTGGGCGCGTACACCTCCCGGCTCACCACCGCCGTCACCGACGGCCTCGACACGTTCTTCGCCCGTTCCCACTCGCGTGACGTCAGCGCGGCCAACGGCGACATCCTCGGCGAGACGGTCATCCTCACCGACAGCGCCGACCAGCAGGGCCGCTACCTGTACGTCTACCGGCGGCTGCTGAACGGCTACGACAGCTCCTACGACTCCGTCGACAGCATGGTCAGGGCGGTCAACGACGTCTACACACCGCTGTGGCGAGGCAACTGGAACCCGGCGTACGTGAAGGCGGTCGAGGCCGACCCGCGCATCATCGACACCCTGTACGACTTCGCGCTGGCCCACACGGACCGGCTCGGTACGAATCTGGCCTTCCTGGACTCCAACGCCGGGATGAACGTGGCCCGTTACGTCGAACATCCGGAACTGCGCGACACCATACGCCCGTTGGCCAAGGACCTGCTGGACGAGACGGAGATCGCCGGTCCGACGGCCGGTCTCTGGGTGGCCGTGGCCACGCAGGCGAACTACTACGACGGCGCCAACTGCTCGTACTACGACGCCTGCGACCTGCCGGACAAGCTCACCGGGGCCGTGCTGCCCACGACCCACCGCTGCGACGCGTACGTCACCATCCGCGCCCAGGCCCTGACCGCGGCCGACTTCGACGCGGCCTGTGCGAGCGTCCTGCGCCAGGACGCCTTCTTCCGTTCCCTGGTGAAGGCCGACGGCCCGGTGCCCGGCCAGTACGTCTCGACGATCCGGCTCGTGGTCTTCGCCAGCCGCGCCGACTACCAGACCTACGCGGGCGCCATCTACGGCATCAGCACCGACAACGGCGGCATGACCCTCGAGGGCGACCCGTCCGACCCGGCCAACCAGGCCACCTCGATCATGTACCAGAAGGACTACGACGACGGCTTCGTGGCCCGGATCTGGAACCTCAACCACGAGTACACGCACTTCCTGGACGCCCGCGACGACATGAAGGGCGACTTCACCCGGCAGACCTCCGTGCCGGACGTCTGGTGGATCGAGGGCCTCGCCGAGTACGTCTCCTACGGCTACCGGGGCCTCGTCGACGAGCAGGCGGTCCAGGAGGCCGGGAAGCACACGTACCGGCTCAGCACCCTGTTCGAGAACACGTACGACAACAGCGACGTGACGCGCACCTACCCGTGGGGCTACCTCGCCGTGCGCTACATGGCGGAGAACCACCCCGACGACATCCAGCGCGTGCTCGCCCGCTTCCGCGTCGGCGACTACGCCGGCGGATACGCCGTCTACCACGACGGCATCGGCACCCGCTACGACGCCGACTTCGACCAGTGGCTCACGGCGTGCGCCGCGGGCGCGTGCGCCAGGCCGGTGAAGGCCTGACCGTACGCGACCCCAGCCGGGGGGGGGGGGGGGGGGGGGGGGAGGGGGGGGGGGGGGGTGGGGGGGGGGGGAGAGGGGGGGGGGGGGGGGGTGGGGGTGGGGGGGGGGGGGCCCCCCAAGAGACGGGGGGAA
>NZ_JBVIIT010000020.1:84176-109039 GCF_055569615.1 Streptomyces sp. NPDC031379
TCTTGCCTCCCGACGCGCTGGGCCCCCCCCCCCCCCCCCCCCCCCCCCCCCCCCCCCCCCCCCCCCCCCCCCCCCCCCCCCCCCCCCCCTGCCGCAGCGGATACCCGTCAGACCGCCGTCGCCGGGTACGTCGGGTACTCCACGCCCGAGACGTGCTGGACGACCCGGACGACCTGGCAGGAGTAGCCGAACTCGTTGTCGTACCAGAGGTAGAGGATCGCGTTGTCCCCGTCGACCTTGAGGGCACCGGCGTCCACGATCGAGGCGTGGCGCGAGCCGATGAAGTCGCTGGAGACCGCGTCGGGCGCCGTGATGAAGTCGATCTGGCGCTTGAGCGGCGAGGTCAGCGACACCTCGCGCAGGTAGTCGTGGACCTCCTCGCGGGTGGTCTCGCGGGCCAGCTGCAGGTTGAGGATCGCGATCGAGACGTCCGGCACCGGGACACGGATCGAGCTGCCGCTGATCTTCGCCTTGAGGTCGGGCAGCGCCTTCGCGACGGCGGAGGCGGCACCGGTCTCGGTGATGACCATGTTGAGCGGCGCGGAGCGGCCGCGGCGCTCGGACTTGTGGTAGTTGTCCAGCAGGTTCTGGTCGTTGGTGAACGAGTGGACGGTCTCCACGTGGCCGCGCAGCACGCCGTACTCGTCGTCCATCGCCTTCAGCGGCGGCACGATGGCGTTGGTGGTGCAGGAGGCGCAGGACAGGATCTGCTCGTCCGGCTTGATGGTGTCGTGGTTGACGCCGTGCACGATGTTCGGGACGTCGCCCTTGCCCGGCGCGGTCAGCACGACCTTCTCGATACCGGGGCGCAGGTGCTTCGACAGGCCCTCGCGGTCACGCCACTTGCCGGTGTTGTCGATGAGGATGGCGTCCCGGATGCCGTACTCGGTGTAGTCCACGTGCGACGGGTCGTCGGCGTAGATCACCTTGATCTCGTTGCCGTTGGCGAGGATCGTGCTGCTGTCCTCGTCCACGGTGATGGTGCCCTGGAACTGACCGTGGATGGAGTCGCGGCGCAGCAGCGAGGCGCGCTTGACGATGTCCTGGGCGCCGCCGCCGCGGACGACGATGGCGCGCAGCCGCAGGCCGTTGCCGGAGCCGGACTTCTCGATCAGCAGGCGGGCGACGAGCCGGCCGATGCGGCCGAAGCCGTACAGGACGACGTCGCGCGGCTCGCGGCGCTCGATCTTGTTGGCGCCCGTGGCACCGGCGACGGCCTCGGCGGTGAACTCAGCCACGCTCAGGCCGCGGTCGTCGGCCTGGTGCATGGTGGCCAGCATGCCGAGGTCGATCTGGGAGGGCCCGAGGTCGAGGGTGGTCAGGGCCTGCAGGTACGGCATGGTCTCGGTGACCGACAGCTCCGCGCCGGCGATCTGCCGGGCGAAGCGGTGCGTCTTCAGGATGCTGACCACCGACTTGTTCACCAAGGAGCGGCTGTGCAGCAGGACGGTCACGTCCTGCTCGCGGTGCAGCTTCCCGATGAGCGGGATCATCGACTCCGCGATCTCCTCGCGGATCTTCCAGTTGGTGAACGAGTCGTCGTTGACAGTCACAGATCTATCTTTCGAGCTAGGCAGCGCTCATATGGTAACCACACCCTACTTCGATCATCACGGTGGGTCTGTCAGGGGGTGCCGGAACAAGGAAGGGATCCGTTCCTGAATCAGGGTGGAAGTGCGTGAGAAACCCGGGTCGCGGATTGCATGTCCGAACAGGCCTGCCCAAGGTCAAGATCGTGAGCACCTCTTCCGTCCCCCGACCCGAGCCGGCCGCCCCGTCCGGTGCCCTCCGCCGCCCGGCCCTGCCGCGGATCGCCCGGCGCGCGATCCCCGAGGGCGCGCTCGCTGCCCTCGCCCTGTTCGCGGCCGTCCGGATCGCGGGGATCCTCACGGTGATCCTCACGAACGACCTCAGGGGGCTTCCGCTCGTCAGAAACCTGGCGCACTCCTGGGACTCGCGCTGGTACCTGCACATCGCCACACAGGGCTACGGCCACCTCATCTGGATCGGCCCGAACGGCGCGATCCAGACCGACTGGGCGTTCTTCCCGCTGTATCCGGCGCTCATCAGGGCGCTCGTCGTCGTCTCGCCGATGACCCCGGCCCAGGCCGCGATGCTCATCGCCTGGACCGCGGCGGTCGCGGCCGCGTACGGCGTCTACGCCGTCGGCCACCATCTGTACGGACGGGGTGTCGCCACCGCACTGGTCGCCCTGTGGGCCGTCCTGCCCCATGCCCTCGAACTCACCATCGCCTACACCGAGTCGCTGTTCGCCGCGCTCGCCGCCTGGTCCCTGTACTGCGTGCTCAAGGGTCGCTGGCTGTGGGCGGGTTCGCTGGCCGCGCTGGCGGGACTGGCCCGGCCCAGCGGATTCGCGGTGGCGGTCGCCGTCGCCCTCGCGGCCGCGCACGAGGCGCTGCGCCGGCGCGGCCGGGTCCCGGCGGGCCTGTGGGCCGGGGCGGTGCTGGCTCCGCTGGGCTGGCTCGGCTATGTGCTGTGGGTGGGCAGCGAGACCGGCGACCTGCTCGGCGGGTACCTCGAGGTGCAGAGCGCCTGGAACTCCCGCTTCGACTTCGGGGCGGGCTCGCTGCGCTTCCTGCGGGCTCTGCTCCTGTACGGCGGCGGCGTCGTCTACCCCGCCGCTCTGCTGATCATCGCCGCGGGAGTCCTGCTGTTCGCGCTGCTGTGCCTGGACCGCGCCCCGCTGGCCCTGGTGGTCTTCACCGGGGTCCTGGTCCTGCTCGTGGTCGGCGGCTCGGGCTCCTTCTCCTCCAAGCCGCGGTTCCTGCTGCCGGCCTTCCCGCTGCTCATCCCGATGGCCCGGGCACTCGCCCGCACCTGGCGCCTGCGACGGGCCCGGGCCGTCCTCGTCCACGGCGCCCTCGCCGTGGTGTCCCTGCTGTTCGGCGCCTATGTGCTGGCGGTGGCCCACTCCCCGCTGTGAGCCGCCGCCGGGTGCCGCCGCTGTGCGAAGGCCGTGAATCGGGGTAGCCGAGGAGGGCTCGAGGAAAGGATCGTCATGACGACCTACGTGATCAGCGTCCCCGGCACCTTCACCGCGGGAGCCGCGACGGACACCCGGGCCCGGCTGGCCGACGCGCTCCGGCCCGCCGATCCGCACGGCACGCGGATGGGCAGCGCCGAGGACCTGGACGTGCTCAGCGTCAACGAGGACAACACCTTCACCCTCCGCCTGACCGTCGAGGCGGACACCGGCCCGCACGCCGAGGAGGAGGCCCGCCGCCTCGCGGACTCCGCACTGCGGGACGCGGGACTCGACGAGGGGAGCGCGCCCCTGGGGCCTGCCGTGATCACCGGCATCGACTCCGAGGTCCGCTGACCCGGACCGCACCGCGACCATCCATGGGGCCAGATCATCCTATATAGGTAAAATCTAGGCATTTGCCGAAAGTCCAGGCGGCCGGTCCAGCCCGGGCCACCGCCCCGCCGGAAGTGATCGATGCCCCGCAAGCGCTCCCCGGACGAAGGCGACGAGCTGCTGGCCAGACTCGGTTCGCTCACCGCCCAGGCGCGTCAGCGCGCAGAGCTGCAGCGGACCCAGGTCGAGCTGGCCATCGCCCTGCAGCGGGGCATGCTGCCCCGGGACCTGCCCGCCGCGCCCGGCCTGCATCTGGCGGTGCGGTACGCGCCGGCCAACCTCGGCCTCAACGTGGGCGGCGACTGGTACGACGCCTTCGACATGCCCGACGGCCGGATCGGGCTGTCGATCGGTGACGTCCAGGGACACAACATCGAGGCCGCCGCCTTCATGGGCCAGGTCCGGGCAGGCCTGCGCGCCCTCGCCTCCGTCGCCGGCGAGCCCGGCGAACTCCTCGCCCGCACCAACGAGCTGTTGCTCTCCCTGGGCAGCGACCTCTTCGCCACCTGCACCTTCATGCGGCTCGACCCGGCCACCGGAGTGCTGGAGAGCGCACGGGCCGGCCACATCCCCTTCGTATGGGCCACGGCGGACGGCAAGTCCGGCGTCGTCGACGACGAGGGAGGACCGCCGCTCGGCATCCAGCACGGCATGGAGTACCCGGTCTCCCGGCACCGGCTGACCACCGGCGGAGTCTTCGTCCTGGTCACCGACGGCGTGGTGGAGGGGCCGTCACTGAACATCGAGGACGGGCTCGACCAGGTCGTGCGCCTCGCGGGCATCGCCGCGGTCGCCGGTCTGGAGGCCCGTGCCCTGGCCGCCGCCGTGATCAAGGGCGCCGAGAGTGTCGGACACGAGGACGATGCCGCCGCGCTCGTCGTGGGCCTCGACGGCCTCGGCGGCCGGCCCGGCATTCAGCCATAGGGCCCGACGGCGCCGTCTCTCGCCTCGCCGACCCGGGGCCACCGGTGTCAGATTGCTGCTGTGGTGGGTTACGAGCATCTGCGTCGACCGGGCGGCTACGTCGTCCAGGTGCTGACCGTCGCGGCCTGCTACTACGCGGCGAGCCGGCTCGGCCTGCTGCGGGGGCTGTCCGTCGAGGGCGCGATCGTCACCCCCATCTGGCCGCCGACCGGCGTCGCCGTCGCCGGTCTGCTCATCTTCGGCCTGCGCTGCTGGCCCGGAGTCACCCTCGGCGCGTTCTTCGCGGTGCTGTCGCTCACCACCCCCCGCCTCGACGTGCTCGCCCTCCTCGTCGGCAACACCGCCGCACCGCTGTGCGCGGCGCTCCTGCTGAGCCGGGCCGGCTTCCGCAGCGACCTCAGCCGCCTGCGGGACGGCCTCGCCCTGGTGTTTCTCGGCGCCCTGACCGCCATGCTGGTCAGCGCCACCGTCGGCGTCGGCCTGCTGTACGTCACGGACAGACTGGCCGCACACAGTTTCTGGCCCGTCTGGCTGGCCTGGTGGGTCGGGGACGCGATGGGCGTCCTGATCGTCACCCCGCTCCTGCTGTTGCTGCGGAACGCCCGCTGGCCGCCACCGCTGGGCCGCTGGCCGGAGGCGGCCGCGCTCGCCGTCGTCGCCTGCGGTCTCGTACCGCTGGCGGCCTACAGCTCGATCAGCATGCTCTTCCTCGTCTATCCGCTCATCATCTGGGCCGCCCTGCGCTTCCAGCTCGTGGGCAGCGTCCTGTGCGCGCTGTTCACGTCCGTGGTGGCCACCGTCGCCGCGACCGACGGTTTGGGGGCGTTCGCCGGGCTGAGCCGGATCGAGGTCATGGTGAAACTGCAGGCCTTCAACGGCGCGATGGCCCTGACTGCGCTGCTGCTGTCCGCCGTGATCACCGAGCAGCGCAACACCCGGCGCTCGGTGGAGAAGGCCTGCCAGGAGCTGGTCGAGGTGCTGGAGCACCTCACCGCGGGCGACGCACCGCCACCCCGGCCGCACGCGAGCAACGACGACACCGGCGACCGGTCGCGGCCGAGCGGCACGCCGTGAGGCATCCGCACCGGGCCGTGGCCCGGCGCCGCCCCGGCGTGTCGAACGGTCGGCCCTGGGCACTGGGAGACGATGGGCGAGCCCGTACGGGCGAGGGCCGGACCGGAGGGACAGGGGCGGCATGAAGCAGCGGGTGGCACCGCGGACGGCGCGCGCGGCGCGGCGGCAGACCGAAGCGCCCGAAACACCTACGCCCACCGCCCGGACCGACGAGCCGCCTCCGCCCACCGCCCTCGCGCCGGGGCCTTACGGCGAGGGCGACGAGCCGGTCCGGGTGGTGGGTTCTGGCGGTGCCGGTGGGCCTGCCGGGGTGGGCGGCGAGCCGGTCGGGGTGGTGGGTTCAGGCACCGCGTGTGGCCCTGTGGGCGTGGGCGGCGAGTCGGCTCGGGCGGGGGGCTCGGCTCCTGTCGGTGGGCCTGCCGGGAAGGGTGACGAGCCGGTCCGGGCGGTGGGGTCTGCCTTGGTCGGTGGGTCTGTCGGGGAGGGCGGCGAGCCGGTCCGGGCGGTGGGGTCTGCCTCGGTCGGTGGGCCTGCCGGGGTGGGCGGCGAGCCGGTCCGGGCGGTGGGGTCTGCCTCGGTTCGTGGGTTTGCCGGGGAGGGGGGTGAGCCGGTCGGGGTGGTGGATTCTGCCTGTGCCCGTGGTGGCGAGCCGCTCCCGGCGGCGGGCGCCGCCCCCGCGGCGGGGCCTGGCGGGGAGGGGGATGAGCCGGTTCGGGGGGCGGGTTCCGGCGTCGGTCGGGGATCGGGGGCCGGTGGTCCGGGGAGGCAGCGAGGTGCCGGGTCTTCCGGTGGAGGCGGCGACGTACGCCGCCGTGTCCCGCGCACCGACCTGCTCCTGCGTGACCCCCGCCTGGCCGGGGCCGTCGAGCGACTGGGCGCGTCCGTCGTGAAGGCCGCCGTCCGGCAGGCGCAGCAGCGGGCCCGGGAAGGAAGCATCACGCCCGAACGGGTGCCCGAGGTGGCCCTCGCCCTGTTGCCCGGCACCGCCGGCGGCCTGCGCCCGGTGATCAACGCCACCGGGGTGCTGCTGCACACCAACCTCGGCCGGGCCCCGCTGTCGGCCGCCGCCCGGCAGGCCGTCCAGGAGGCCGCCGGACCCACGGACGTCGAACTCGACCTGGCCGGCGGGGCGCGGGCCCGCCGGGGGCGGTCCGCCCTCGCCGCGCTGCACGAGCGGGTGCCGTCCGCCGGTGCCGTGCACGTCGTCAACAACGGCGCCGCCGCGCTGGTGCTCGCCGCCACCGCCCTCGCGGCAGGCCGGGAGATCATCGTCAGCCGGGGCGAGATGGTGGAGATCGGCGACGGCTTCCGCCTGCCCGACCTGCTCGTCTCCACCGGCGCGCGACTCCGTGAGGTAGGCACCACCAACCGCACGAGCGCCGCCGACTACGCCGACGTGATCGGCCCGGACACCGCGTTCGTGCTGAAGGTGCACCCCTCCAACTTCCGTATCACCGGTTTCACCCGGGCGGCCGAGGTCGCCGAACTCGCCGGCCTCGGCGTCCCGGTCGTCGTCGACATCGGCTCCGGACTGCTCGCGCCGCACCCGGCCCTGCCCGAGGAACCCGACGCCGGCACCCAGCTCCGCGCGGGCGCCGCGCTCGTCACCGCCAGCGGCGACAAACTGCTCGGCGGACCGCAGTGCGGACTCCTGCTCGGAGACCGGGACCTGGTCCGCGCCCTCGCCCGGCACCCACTGGCCCGCGCCCTGCGCGTCGACAAGCTGACCCTGGCCGCGCTCGAGGCCACGCTCACCGGCCCGCCCACCCCGACCGCCCTCGCCCTCACCGCCGACCCGGCCCGCCTGACGGCCCGCGCCGACCGCCTCGCCACCGGCCTCGCCGCCGACGGCATCGACGTACGGGCCGTGGAGTGCGCCGCCACGGTCGGCGGCGGAGGCGCGCCCGGGGTCACGCTGCCCAGCGCGGCGCTGTCGCTGCCCGAGCCGTACGCGGCCGCGCTGCGCACCGGCCGCGTCCCGGTCGTCGGACGCCTGGAGGCGGGCCGCTGCCTGCTGGACCTTCGGGCAGTGCCGGAGGAGGACGACGAACGGCTCGCGCAGGCCGTGCGGTCCGCGCTGCCGGGGGACGGCGGGCGGCCCGCCCCGACCGCCGCGGAGAGGTAGGCGCGATGCGGGTCCTCGCCACCGCCGGACACGTCGACCACGGCAAGTCGGCCCTGGTCCGCGCCCTCACCGGCATGGAGCCCGACCGTTACGAGGAGGAGCGCCGCCGGGGCCTCACCCTCGACCTGGGCTTCGTGTGGACCAGACTGCGCCCCGACGGAGAACACCTCGCCTTCGTGGACGTACCCGGGCACGAGCGGTTCGTCGCCACCATGCTGGCCGGAGTCGGACCCGTGCCCGCCGTGCTGTTCGTGGTCGCCGCCGACCAGGGCTGGCAGCCCCAGTCGCAGGAGCACCTGGCGATCCTCGACGCGCTCGGCGTCCGGCACGCCGTCCTCGCGGTGACCCGCAGCGACCTCGCGGACCCCGAGCCCGTACGCGCCGACGCCGTCGAGCGCCTGGCCGGCACCTGTCTCGGCAAGGCGCCGTCGGTCGCGGTCAGCGCGGTCACCGGCGCGGGCCTGGACGAGCTGCGCCGTGAACTGGCCCGGCTGGCGGACGAGCTGCCCGTGCCCGACGCCGATGCCGACGTCCGCCTGTGGCTCGACCGGGCCTTCACCGTCCGCGGTCACGGCACCGTGGTGACCGGCACCCTCGGCGCGGGCACCCTGCGGGTCGGCGACCGGCTGGTCACCGGGGACGGCGGGACCGTGCTGCGGGTACGCGGGCTGCAGAGCCTGCACGAGGAGCGGACGGCCGTCAGCGGCGTGGCCCGCGTGGCCGTCAACGTGCACGGTCACGGGGACGACCGCCTGCGCCGCGGGCAGGTGCTGCTGACCCCGGACCGCTGGCTGTCCACTGAACTGATCGACGTCCGGGTCACCGGCGAACCGGTGGCCGACCTGCCCCGGTCCGTCACCCTGCACATCGGCACCGCCGCCGTACCGGCGGCCGTCCGTCCGCTCGGCGCGGACACCGCCCGGCTCACCCTGGGCCGGGGCCTGCCCCTCCGGGTCGGCGACCGCGCGGTGCTGCGGGAACCCGGCGGGAGCCGCATGCCCTGCGGAGTCACCGTCCTCGACGTACGGCCGCCCCGGCTGGCCCGGCGCGGCGCCGGCCGGGCCCGCGCTGCCGAACTCGCCGGCATGACCGGCCGCCCCGAGGGCGCCGCGGAGCTGCGCCGCCGCAAGCTGATCCGGAGCGCCGACCTGCGCGCGATGGGCGTCCCGGCGCCCGTCGCGCCCGTCGCACGGGACTGGCTGGCCGACGCGGCGTACTGGAACACCCTCGCAGAACGGCTGGCGGCCGAAGTCGTACGGCACGCCCGCGCTCATCCGCTCGAGCCCGGCCTGCCCGCCGAGGCGGCCCGCCGTCTGCTCGGCCTGCCCGACCGCGCCCTGGTCGACGCGCTGGCCGAAGCGACGCCGCAACTCCACGCACGGCACGGCCGGTTGTACCCCTCCGAAAGCCGCCGTCCCGCCCTGCCACCGGCCGTCACCGCGGCCGTGGACGCCGTACGCCGGGACCTCCACCGGGCGCCGTTCCGCGCACCCGAGGCCGGGCGGCTCGAGGAACTGGGCCTCGATCGCAAGACGTTGGCCGCCGCGGAGGCCGCCGGTGCCCTGCTGCGCATCGCCGACGGGGTGGTGCTGCTGCCCGGCGCGGACGCCGAGGCCGCCGCCCTGCTGCGGGCCCTGCCGCAACCGTTCACCCTCAGCGAGGCCCGGCGAGCACTCGACACCACACGCCGGGTCGCCGTACCACTGCTGGAGTTCCTGGACGCCCGGGGCCGCACCGAGCGCGTCGACGACCAGCACCGGCGCTGCCGCACACAGGCGGAGAACGGAGGCGGACAGGAATCGAACCTGCCTGCCCGAGATCCTCGGACACCTCGGTTTTGAAGACCGGGAGGGCCACCAGGCACCCACACGCCTCCACCGCTCGTCAGGCTACTGCCCCAGGAGACCGGCATGACACCGACCCGCCAAGCGACCGTACGGCTCACGCAGTTCGCCCACGGCGGCGGCTGCGCCTGCAAGATCCCGCCGGGGGAGCTGGAGGAGGTGGTCGCCGGGCTGACCGTGCCACCGCTCGCCGGGGGCGACACCCCGCTGCTCGTCGGGATCGCCACCGGCGACGACGCCGCCGTGGTCACCCACCAGGGCACCGCGATCGTCTGCACGGCCGACTTCTTCACCCCGGTCGTGGACGATCCCTACGACTGGGGGCGCGTCGCCGCCGCCAACGCCCTGTCCGACGTGTACGCCATGGGCGGCCGGCCGGTGCTCGCCGTCAACCTCCTGGCCTGGCCGCGCGACCGGCTCCCGTTCGACCTGGCCCGCGAGGTGCTGCGCGGAGGACTGGACGTCGCCACGCAGGCGGGCTGCCACGTCGGCGGCGGACACAGCGTCGACGACCCGGAACCCAAGTACGGCATGGCCGTCACCGGTGTCGCCGACCCCGAGCGGCTGCTGCGCAACGACGCAGGCCGCCCGGGGCTGCCCCTGTCGCTCACCAAACCGCTGGGCCTCGGCGTCCTGAACAACCGGCACAAGGCCACCGGCGAGCGGTTCGAGCAGGCCGTCGCCACGATGGTGGCCCTGAACCGGGCGGCCTCCGAAGCCGCCCTGGCCGCCGGGGCCCGGTGCGCCACCGACGTCACCGGGTTCGGCTTCCTCGGCCACCTGTACAAACTGGCCCGTGCCTCCGGCGTCACCGCCGTGGTCGACACCGCCGCCGTGCCCTTCCTCGAAGGGGCCCGGGAGGCCGTGCGGGACGGCTACGTCAGCGGAGGTACCCGGCGCAACCTCGAATGGGTCGCCCCGCACACCGACTTCGGCGACACCGACGCCGACACCCGCCTGCTGCTGGCCGACGCGCAGACCTCCGGGGGCCTCCTCGTCGCCGGGGAGGTGCCCGGAGCGCCGGTGGTCGGGGAACTGGTGCCACGCGGGACCCGTTCCCTCGTGCTCAAGTGACACATCCGCCCCGGCGACCGCGTCACGGCTCCGTGCCCGTGTGCTCGTCGATGCCTGCCCGGGTCCGGTACGCCCGCACCAGCTCCACGGAGGCCGGACCCCGGGGCCGTCGGCCCGGCCGGATGTCGACGGCGAACGCCTTCGTCTCCTGGATGTGGGTGTTGGGGTCCAGGGCGAGGTGCAGCAGCTCGTTGGCCGCGTCCCCGGTGCTGTAGCCGTTGGGGCCCCAGTGATAGGGGAGGCCGACCTGGTGGAGCCTGCGCCCGTGCACGGTCAGCGGCGTCATGCGGTCGGTGACCAGCACCCGTGCCTCGATCACGGCCCGCGCGCTGACGATCGTCGCCCACCCGGTGTGCTCCAGGCCCCGCTCGGCGGCCAGTTCCGGGGACACCTCGCAGAAGAACTCGGGTTGCAGCTCGGCCAGGTACGGCTGCCAGCGGGACATGCCACCGGCGGTGTGGTGCTCGGTGAGCCGGTAGGTGGTGGCGACGTACGGGAACACCTGGGAGCCGGGCTCGTCGCCGCTCGGCTGGTAGCGGTTGTCCGGGTGCGGGGACAGCAACTGCCGTACCGGGTTGCGCTGCTGCTCGTACAGCAGGTTCGGGAACGGCGAGTCCTGCGGCTCGTAGTGCGCCGGCAGCGGCCCGTCGGTGAGCCCGGACGGCACGTACAGCCAGGCCTTGCCGTCGGCCTGCATGATGAACGGATCCGTGCCGGACAGCGCCTCCGGGCCGGTCGCGTCGTCGGGCGGCCGGTGGCCGGGCGACTTGTCCTTCTTGAAGTCCGGCACGTCGTGCCCGGACCACTCACCCTTGTCCGGGTCCCACCACACCAGCGCCTTGCGCTCGCTCCACGGCCTGCCCTGCGGGTCGGCCGAGGCCCGGTTGTACAGGATCCTGCGGTTGGCCGGCCAGGCCCACCCCCATCCGGCCGCCACCCAGTCCTGCTCCCGGCCCGGCTTGCGGCGGGCGGCCTGGTTGACGCCGTCGGCGCGGACTCCGCAGTAGATCCAGCAGCCGCAGGCCGTCGAGCCGTCCGGCTTCAGCTCCTCGTAGGAGGAGAGCGGTGCGCCCTCGGCGTCGTGGCCGTTGATCTCGGCGAGGACGGCCTCCGGGTCGGGTTCGGCGTGCCGGCCCGCGACCGGATAGTCCCAGGCCAGGTCGAGCACCGGACGGTCCATCTCGTCGGTGGACCCGGCGAGCTTCTCCCGGATCCGCCGTCCCAGGTGGTAGGCGAACCACAGGTCGCTGCGCGCCTCGCCCGGCGGCTCGACCGCCTGATGGTGCCACTGCAGCAGCCGCTGGGTGTTGGTGAAGCTGCCGGCCTTCTCGGTGTGCGCGGCGGCCGGCAGGAAGAACACCTCGGTGCGGATGTCCTCCGTGCGCAGCTCCCCGGTCTCGATCTCGGGGCCGTCCTTCCACCAGGTCGCCGACTCGATCAGGGAGAAGTCGCGGACCACCAGCCAGTCCAGGTTCGCCATGCCGAGCCGCATCAGCTTGGAGTTGGCGTTGCCCACCGCCGGGTTCTCGCCGACCAGGAAGTAGCCCTTGCAGACGCCTTCCAGCTGGGCCATCGTCGTCTCGTACGTCGAGTGCGACCCGGTCAGCCGGGGCAGGTAGTCGAAGCAGAAGTCGTTCTCGGCGGTCGCCGCCTCACCCCAGTACGCCTTGAGCAGGCTCACCAGGTAGGACCGCATGTTGCCCCAGTAGCCCTTGTGGGCCGCCTCGGCCCGCACGAAGGCCTCCAGGTCCTGGTCCTGGTGGGCGTGCGGCATCGGGATGTAGCCGGGCAGCAGGTTGAACAGGGTCGGGATGTCCGTGGAGCCCTGGATGGAGGCGTGCCCGCGCAGCGCGAGGATGCCGCCGCCCGGCCGGCCGATGTTCCCGAGCAGCGTCTGCAGTACGGCCGCCGCGCGGATGTACTGCACACCGACGGTGTGCTGGGTCCAGCCGACCGCGTAGGCGAAGGCCGTCGTCCGCTCCCGCCCGGAGTTCTCCGTCACCAGCTCGCACACCTGCCGGAACAGCTCCCGCGGCACCCCGCAGACCTGCTCGACCATCTCCGGCGTGTAGCGGGCGTAGTGCCGCTTGAGCACCTGGAAGACACAGCGCGGATGGGTCAGCGTCTCGTCCCGCTCCGGCTCGCCCTCGCCGATCACCGCGCCGCCCGCGCCGTGGGCCTCGCCGCGTGCCGCCTCCGTCACCGAACTCTTGTCGCCGGCGCGCTCCTCGTACTCCTGGTCGCGCTCGCCCGAGGCCGCCTGCATCTCGGTGCCCTCGTACTGCCAGCTGCGGTTGTCGTAGCTCCGGCTGCCGGTGTCGAGGCCGGAGAAGACCCCGGCCAGGTCCTCGGTGTCGCGGAAGTCCTCCCGGAGGATCACCGGGGCGTTGCTGTAGGCCACGACGTAGTCGCGGAAGTACTTCTCCCGCTCCAGGACGTGGTTGATGATCCCGCCGAGGAAGGCGATGTCCGAGCCCGCGCGCAGCGGCACATGCAGATCGGCCAGCGCGCTGGTGCGGGTGAACCGCGGGTCGACGTGGATCACCTTCGCGCCGCGCGCCTTGGCCTCCATCACCCACTGGAACCCGACCGGATGGCACTCGGCCATGTTCGAGCCCTCGATGACGATGCAGTCCGCGTTCTGCAGGTCCTGCTGGAAGGTGGTCGCGCCGCCGCGTCCGAACGAGGTTCCCAGACCGGGAACGGTGGAGGAGTGTCAAACGCGCGCCTGGTTCTCGATCTGGATCGCTCCGAGCGCGGTGTACAGCTTCTTGAGGAGGTAGTTCTCCTCGTTGTCGAGCGTGGCCCCGCCCAGGCTCGCGATGCCGAGGGTGCGCCGGGTGCGGGTGCCGTCGGCCTCCCACTGCCAGCCGGCCCGGCGGGCCTGGATCACCCGGTCGGCGATCATGTCCATCGCGGTGTCGAGGTCCAGCCGCTCCCACTCGGTGCCGTGCGGGCGCCGGTGGAGGACCTGGTACTCGCGGGCGTCCCCGGTCGTCAGCTGCAGGCTCGCCGCGCCCTTGGGGCACAGCCGGCCGCGCGAGACGGGGGAGTCCGGGTCGCCCTCGATCTGGGTGACCCGCTCGTCCTGGACGTAGACGTTCTGGCCGCAGCCCACCGCGCAGTACGGGCAGACGGACTTCACCACCCGGTCGGCGGTGGCGACCCGCGGCCGCAGCCGTTCGCTGCGTCCGCTCTTGGCGGCGGCACCCCGGCCCAGCGGGTCCGTGCCGGTGAGCTGGCGGTAGACCGGCCAGGAGTCGATCCAGGTGCGTACGCCCACAACCACTCCTCCCGCTCGCTCCCTCGATTTTCCCGCAACCCCGCGGCCGCGGCATCTCCCGCCGCGCAGAGCCGCGGAGTACCCCCGCCGCTCACGGCCAAACGGGCCCGGGACCCTCGGCCGAGGCCACTCCGCGTGGACGACGAGGTCGTGGCTGGTGTGGGCCGGTACGCCGGGGGCGGTGATCCCGTCGCCCGCTACCGCCGTTCCGGTGTCCGCGGATCCGACGCCGGCGAGGACCGCACGGCCGGCCCCGAGGGGGTCACCGGTCCTGCACGCGGGCCCTCTCGCGCTGAGGTACCACCGTGTACTTGGGGTCCTCGGCCGAGGCCACTCCCGCATGGAACACACCGAACCGCAGCGCCGCGGACCCGGTCAGCAGTGCGGCGCCCGCGGCCACCGCCACGCGCCGGTCGCGCAGCCGCCCCGACAGGGCCGCCAGCGCGGCACCGCCCGCGGTGAGCGCGTCCGCCGCCCGCAGCAACCGGTGCGGTCCGCCCTGCTCGAAGGGCTCGGCGGCCAGGCCCATGCGGCGCTTCATGACCTGGAAGGCGCCCAGCTCCAGCACGGCCCCCAGCACGGCCATCCGGCGGGCGGGCCCGGCCTCGCCGGCCGGAGCCGTGACCAGCGCGAGTCCGGACGCGGCCGTCGCACCGGAACCGGCGAAGACGAACGGCAGCTCCCGGTAGCCCTCGTGCCAGGACGGCACCGCCGTGTCCGCGACCAGCACCGCCGTGTAGGTCGCGACGGCCGGACCGAGGACGGCGGCGGCCGCGGTGGCGGCCGAGCCCACGACCCGGTAGCGGCCGGTGACGTCGCTCGCCGCGGCGGCCAGCGTCAGCGGCGCGTAACAGGTGAGCAGCCACGAGCCGACGCTCATCGGCGAGGTGGGCTTGAAGACCCGCAGCATGTTCAGGAAACGGCCGGGCCGCCCCAGGTCGTGCACCAGTGCCGCCAGCGACAGCGAGATGGCCCCGGCGGCCCCCAGCTTCGCCGGCCTGCCCAGGGCGGGCCGGCCGGTGGCCTCGGCCCCGGCCGCCAGCAGCGAGGACGCGCCGGCCAGACCGCCCAGGTACAGATAGCCGGCGATGTCCAACGGCCTCCACGGCGGCCTGTTGAGCACGGGTCTGCCGTAGTACGACGAGAACTCTGCGTCCGGCACCATCGGCTGCTCGCCCCGTCCGCGCCGCCGCCGGCGACGGCCCGCGTGCGCGCCGGTCGGTGCCTCCCGGCCGGGCCGCGCTCCCTCTACACCCTCGCGGGTGACATCGGATCCGGTCATCGTGGCCTCCTCGCGGACTCCGGGCTCCTCGCTCATCGCGGCCGCCTCGCGAAGCTGCCGACGGCCAGGGCGGCCAGGGAGACGGCGGCCAGCGCCGCGTGCCGCCACATGTCGGGCAGGTCACGGGTGGTGACCACCGGGTCCGGGGGCAGTCCGTAGACCTCGGGTTCGTCCAGCAGCAGGAAGAACGCCCCGTCGCCGCCGACCCCGTCGTCCGGGCTCTCGCCGTAGAGGCGGGCGTCGGTCACGCCGGCCGCGTGCAGCTGCGCCACCCGGGCCCCCGCCCGCTCGCGGAGTTCCTCCAGCGGGCCGAACTGGATGGAGTCCGTGGGGCAGGACTTGGCGCAGGCGGGCTCCATGCCGACGCCGAGCCGGTCGTAGCACAGGGTGCACTTCCACACCCGGCCGTCGCCCGCCCGCTGGTCGATGACACCGTAGGGGCAGGCGGGCACGCAGTAGCCGCAGCCGTTGCAGACGTCCTCCTGGACGACGACCGTGCCGAACTCGGTGCGGAACAGCGCCCCGGTGGGGCACACGTCCAGGCAGGCCGCGTGCGTGCAGTGCTTGCACACGTCCGAGGACATCAGCCAGCGCAGCTCGGTACGGCCGTCGGGCGAGACCGGGGAGATCCGCCCCGCGGCCGCGCCCTCGGGGGTCCCGCCCGGCGGGGGAGCGGTGGCGGCGCCCGGACCGGGTGACCCGGCGTCGGTGCCGAGCCGGGAGGCGGCCGCGAACACGTCCACGTCCTCGTGCGCGACCCCGGGCTCCTGCCCGCCGAACGGCCCCCGCTGCTCGATGAAGGCCACGTGCCGCCAGCTGTCGGCGCCCAGCCCCTGCGTGTTGTCGTAGGACATGCCGGTCAGTTCGAGGCCGTCCTCCGGGACGGCGTTCCACTCCTTGCAGGCCACCTCGCACGCCTTGCAGCCGATGCACACGGAGGTGTCGGTGAAGAAGCCCACCCGCGGCGGGGCGTCCCGATGGCCGGCGGCGCCGGCCACGTCCGGCTGCGGGCCGTACAGGAGGTTGCCGCGGTCCTCGTCCCCGCTCATCCGTGCCTCCTCGCTCACGAGGTGTCGCCCTCCCCGGGTACCTCGCCCGGCGACCGGGAGGGCCGCGCGCGAGGATGCGGTAGGCCTTCTCCCGCGACAGCAGCGCACGTCTCCTCGTGGCCGCCGCCCGCGGTGCGCCGCACCCGCGCGGTCGGCTCGCCGTCCGGCGGCAGGCCTCGGGTCGGCATCGCCTCGGCGTGCTCGCCTTCCGCCCGGTGCGGGGCCCCTCACTCTCGGTGCTCTCCTACGAGCCTGGCACGGGTGCCCGCGCTCCGCGCGCCCGAAACGGCCCGTACGGCGGGGCACCGGCCGCCCTGCCCGGTACCCGGGCGCGCGGTGCGCGGTCCGTCGCCCTCCTGGCCTGCGCACGCGCCGAGCGTTTTCCGGCCATCCGGACGGCGACGTCACCGCGGCCGTTCCTGCCGAGGACCTTGGCCGAACTCGTCCGAATACCCGGGTGACGGGTTCTCATTCCTGCCGTCCCCAGGTGATTTGTGTGATCGTCGAGAGTTGGCCGATTGCTTTGTCCGAGACCGTGAACGTGGGTTAGCCTTCGGCGTATTTTTCTCATCATGCAAATCCGTGAACTGCGGAAATGCACACACCAGTCGCCGGGTCAGGCCGTGTGCCCGGCAGTGGTTCCGAGCCCTCCGCAGGAGGGCTCCTGGGGAGCGGAACGAGGGTGCGCATGGCCGGCAAGGCGACCGGGACGACCGACGTGGTCCCGGGTGACCAGGAACTGAGAAGACTGCTCGCGGGGCTGACCGCGGTGCGCGACGGAGACTTCGGCACCCGGCTGCCGGACGACTCCACCGGGCTCATGGGCGACATCGCCACCGTCTTCAACGGCATGGTGGACCAGTTGTCCGTGTTCACCTCCGAAGTCACCCGCGTGGCCAGGGAGGTGGGCACCGAGGGGACCCTCGGCGGGCAGGCGCAGGTGCCGGGTGTCTCCGGCACCTGGGCCGACCTCACCGACTCCGTCAACGCGATGGCGGGGAACCTCACCACGCAGGTCCGGGACATCGCGCAGGTCGCCACCGCCGTGGCCAAGGGCGACCTGTCGCAGAAGATCGACGTCCCCGCGCGCGGCGAGATCCTTCAGCTGAAGGAGACCGTCAACACGATGGTCGACCAGCTGTCCGCGTTCGCGGACGAGGTGACCCGGGTCGCGCGCGAGGTCGGTACCGAGGGCCGCCTGGGGGGGCAGGCGCAGGTGCCCGGTGTCGCCGGTGTCTGGCGCGACCTGACGGACTCGGTGAACTTCATGGCCGGGAACCTGACGGCGCAGGTGCGCAACGTCGCCCAGGTGACGACCGCGGTGGCGCAGGGTGATCTGTCGCAGAAGATCACGGTGGACGCGCGGGGCGAGATCCTGGAGCTGAAGAGCACCATCAACACGATGGTGGACCAGCTGTCGGGCTTCGCCGACGAGGTGACCCGGGTGGCCCGCGAGGTGGGCACCGAGGGCCGGCTGGGCGGGCAGGCGGACGTCAAGGGCGTCAAGGGCACCTGGCGCGACCTGACGGACTCGGTGAACTTCATGGCCGGGAACCTGACGGCGCAGGTGCGCAACGTCGCCCAGGTGGCCACCGCGGTGGCGCAGGGTGATCTGTCGCAGAAGATCACGGTGGACGCGCGGGGCGAGATCCTGGAGCTGAAGAGCACCATCAACACGATGGTGGACCAGCTGTCGGGCTTCGCCGACGAGGTGACCCGGGTGGCCCGCGAGGTGGGCACCGAGGGCCGGCTCGGCGGTCAGGCGCAGGTGCGGGGCGTGGCCGGCACCTGGAAGGACCTCACCGACAACGTCAACGTGATGGCCTCCAACCTCACCGGACAGGTCCGCTCCATCGCCCAGGTCGCCACCGCCGTAGCCAAGGGCGACCTCTCCCAGAAGATCACCGTCGAGGCCGCGGGCGAGGTCGCCGCCCTCGCCGACGTCATCAACACCATGGTCGACACCCTCTCCGCGTTCGCGGACGAGGTGACCCGGGTGGCCCGCGAGGTGGGCACCGAGGGCCGGCTCGGCGGCCAGGCGCACGTGCCCAACGTGGCCGGCACCTGGAAGGACCTCACCGACAACGTCAACTCCATGGCCAACAACCTCACCGGCCAGGTGCGCAACATCGCGCTGGTGACCACCGCCGTGGCCAAGGGAGACCTGTCCAAGAAGATCGACGTCGACGCCCGCGGCGAGATCCTCGAACTGAAGACGACCATCAACACGATGGTGGACCAGCTCTCCGCGTTCGCGGACGAGGTGACCCGGGTGGCCCGCGAGGTGGGCACCGAGGGCCGGCTCGGCGGACAGGCCGAGGTCGAGGGCGTCTCCGGCACCTGGAAGCGGCTCACCGAGAACGTCAACGAACTCGCCGGCAACCTCACCCGGCAGGTCCGCGCCATCGCCGACGTGGCCAGCGCGGTCGCCGAGGGCGACCTGACCCGGTCCATCACCGTCGACGCCTCCGGGGAGGTGGCCGACCTCAAGGACAACATCAACTCCATGGTGGAGTCCCTGCGCGAGACCACCCGGGCCAACCAGGAACAGGACTGGCTCAAGACCAACCTCGCCCGGATCTCCGGCCTCATGCAGGGTCACCGCGACCTGCCCGTCGTCGCCGAGCTGATCATGGACGAGCTGGTGCCACAGGTGTCCGCCCAGTACGGCGCCTTCTACCTCGCCGAGGACGGTGCCGCCGGACCCGAGCTGCGGCTCGTCGGCTCCTACGGCCGGCCCGAGGAGGACACCCGGCCCGTCCGCATCGCGTTCGGCCGTTCCCTGGTCGGCCAGGCCGCGCGCAGCCGCCGTACCATCGCCGTGGACGAGCTGCCGCCCGGATACGTCACCATCTCCTCCGGACTCGGACAGGTCGAGCCCACCGCGCTGCTGCTGCTCCCCATCCTCTTCGAGGAGCAGGTCCTCGGCGTCATCGAACTGGCCTCGGTCACCCGGTTCACCCCGGTCCAGCGGGACTTCCTGCAGCAGCTGGTGGACACCATCGGCGTCAACGTCAACACGATCGTCGCCAACGCCCGTACCGACGAACTGCTCCAGGAGTCGCAGCGCCTGACCAGTGAACTGCAGTCCCGCTCGGCCGAGTTGCAGGCCCGGCAGGAGGAGCTGCAGCAGTCCAACGCCGAACTGGAGGACAAGGCCTCGCTGCTGGCCGACCAGAACCGCGACATCGAGGCGAAGAACCTGCAGATCGAGCAGGCCCGCCAGGAACTGGAGGCGCGCGCCCAGCAGCTGTCGCTCGCCTCGAAGTACAAGTCCGAGTTCCTCGCCAACATGAGCCATGAGCTGCGCACCCCGCTGAACAGCCTGCTCATCCTCGCCCAGCTGCTCGCCCAGAACCCCTCCCGCAACCTCACCCCGAAGCAGGTCGAGTACGCGGGCATCATCCACTCCGCCGGCTCCGACCTGCTCCAGCTGATCAACGACATCCTCGACCTGTCCAAGGTCGAGGCCGGCAAGATGGACGTGACGCCGGAGCGGGTCCCGCTGCGCCAGCTGATCGAGTACGTCGAGGCCACCTTCCAGCCGATGACCTCGCAGAAGAGCCTGGACTTCACCATCACCACGGCTCCCGGCGCCCCCGCCGACCTGCTCACCGACGACTCCCGGCTGCGGCAGATCCTGCGCAACCTGCTGTCCAACGCGGTGAAGTTCACCGAGCAGGGCGGAGTCGAACTGAGCGTCGAACCCGCCGCCGACGACGAGGTGCCGGGCGGCGTGGTGCGGGGCGGCGCGATCGTCGCGTTCCGGGTGAAGGACACCGGCATCGGCATCCCGGAACAGCAACTGGAGACCATCTTCGGCGCATTCCAGCAGGCGGACGGCACCACGAGCCGCAAGTACGGCGGCACCGGACTCGGCCTGTCCATCACCCGGGAGATCGCGCACCTCCTCGGCGGCGCCGTCACCGTCGACAGCACTCCCGCCAAGGGCAGCACCTTCACCCTCTTCCTGCCCGTGGCCCGGCCGGACTTCGAGGAGGTCCTGCGCGGCGGACGCGCCGTCCCGAAGCCCGCCGAACAGGCGTCGGAGGCCGGCACCAGCGGCCACGATCTCGCGGTGGGCGCACCGCTCGTCACCGCGAAGCGGCAGCGCTCGCGCCGCCTGCTCGTCGTGGAGGAGCGCCCGCGCGGTCTGCTCACGCTCGTCGCCGAGAGCGTGGTCAGGGACCTCGCGCACGGCCGCGCGGACGGGGGCGGCGCGCCGGTCGACGTCATCACCGCGGTCGGCGCCCAGGAGGCCGCGGGCGCGCTCGCCGCCGAGCCCTGCCACTGCGTCGTCGTCGAACTGGGCATGGCCGACGGGGAGTCCGCCCGCTTCCTGGACGCCCTGCGCGGGGACTCCGCTCTCGCGAGCGTCCCCGTCCTGGTGCACAGCTCCCACCGCACGGAACAGGTCGCCGACGGCACCGACGGCCCGCTGGAGTACCTGTTCAGCCTCGACGAGCTGCGCGAGCGGATCGCGCTGCACCTGTCGGCCGAGGAACCCGGCGAGGTGCTCACCCTGGTCCGCAGCGACGAACCGCAGCGCACGGCGCCGCACCTGATCGACGAGCACACCCGCGGCCGCACCGTCCTCGTCGTCGACGACGACGCCCGGAACCTGTTCGCGCTCAGCGGCATCCTCGAACTGCACGGCTTCCGTGTCCTGCACGCGGAGAACGGCCGCAAGGGCATCGAGACGCTGGTGGACAACCCGGACGTCGAACTCGTCCTGATGGACGTGATGATGCCGGAGATGGACGGGTACACGGCCACGGCGGAGATCCGCAGGATGCCGCGCTACGCCGACCTGCCGGTCATCGCCGTGACCGCCAAGGCCATGCAGGGCGACCGGGAGAAGAGCCTCGCCTCCGGTGCCAGCGACTACGTGACGAAACCGGTGGACACCCATGACCTCATCGCCTGCGTCCGGCGCTGGCTCCCGGCATGAGGACGCCACGGCGCGCCCGCCCGTCCGCAGGCCGAGGAGTACGGACCCGGTGAACATCCACGAACCCCCCGCCGAACCGGACGCGCCCGTCGGCGTGCCCGCACAGCTCCCGTCCCCCGATGCCCACCTGGGCGACGTGCCGGCCGGCTCGCCGGTGGGCAGGCTCGCCGCCACCGTGGAGCGGCTGCGCCGCGAGGTGCGGGCGGCGCAGGCCGAGGCCGAGGGCCGGGCGCTGATCGAGGTGGCCAAGGGCATCCTCGTCGAACGCCTCGGCTGCGGGCCCGCCCAGGCCGCCCGACAGCTCGCGGAACTGACCGCGCAGGCCCAGCTGACCCCGCTGGAGTTCGCGGTGGACGTCATCAACCAGGCGGCCCGGGACCGCGTCTCGGAGGTGACCGAGGCGTTCCTGTCCGTCGCCGCGGACCGGGCCGGGCCCGTCGCGGAGTCCGCCGCCGTACGGCTGCGTGCCGCCGAGAGCGGTGTCCTGGCCGCCCACGACAGCCAGGCGATGGCCGACTCGCTGCTGGACCACGCCCTGCGGCCGCTCGGCGCGGTGGCCGTGGCCATCTGGGCGGCCGGCTCCGACGGCTCGCTCACCCTGGCGGGCAGCGCGGGCTTCCCGCCGGCCGAGGCGGCCCGCTGGCGGTACGTCCCGCCCGACGTGGCCACCGTGGCCCGGAGCGGCCTGACCGAGCCCGAAGGACAGTGGCTGCCCTCGCTCGCCGCCTCCGGGCTGCCCACGATCGGCCGCCGGGAGTACGCCGACGGCGCCCGGATCGCCGTACCCGCCGGCGCCGGCGGCCGGATCCACGGCGTTCTGGAGATCGCCTGGCCCAAGCCCGAGGCCCCGTTGCCGCGCCCGGTGATCCGGCAGGTGGAAGCCCTCGCCGAGCTGTGCGCGCACACCCTGGAGACCATCGCGCTGCCGCCGGGGGCAGGCCAGGAACCCCGGGTGCTGCCCGACGTGGTGGAGCTGATGGACCTGGCGGACGGGCTGCACGACCCCGCCCTGGTGCTGGTGCCGCACCTCGACGACACCGGTCAGCTCGTCGACTTCCGCATCCAGCACGTCAACGGCCGCTTCCTCGACCCGGCGGGGCGGCCGCGGGCCGTGGTCAACGGCGCCCTGCTGCTGGAGGCCTATCCGATGGCCGCCGGTGCCAGCGAGCTGTTCCAGCGGGTGGAGCGGGTCTACGCCACGGGCGAGCCGTTCCGCGCCCACCGCATGCGGCTGACCGCCCTGGTCGACGAGGTGCCGCTGTCGGCCGTCGCGGACATCAGCGTCAGCCGCCACGGCTCCAGCGTGCTGCTCATCTGGCGCATCGAGGACGAGACGGCACGCCTGGCCAGCCTGCTCCAGCACGCCCAGCGGCTCGGCCGGATCGGCGGCTTCGAGGAGAACCTGCTCACCGGCGAGATCACCTGGAACGGTCAACTGTTCAACCTCTACGGCCGCCCGCCCACCAGCGTCCCGGTCGCCCTGGAGGACCTGCCCGCGCACGCCCACTCCGACGACGCCGTCTCCATCGGCCGCTTCCTGCGCACCCTGCTGCACCACCGCAGGCCCGCGTCCGCCGCGTTCCGGCTGCTGCGCCCGGACGGCGTGACCCGGCACATGCGCGTGGTCGCCGAACCGGTCCTCGACACCCACGGCCAGCTCTTCGGCGTCCGCGGCGCCTACCAGGACATCTCCGCCCAGCACTGGACCGAGGTCGCCCTCGCCGCCACCCGCGACCAGCTGGCCCACACCGAGCAGCAGGCCGACGAGCGCAACCGGCTCGCCCTGCAGCTCCAGCACGCCATCATGCCGCCCACACAGGCCCCGCTGCGCGTGCCGGACCTCCAGGTGGCGGTGCGCTACCGGCCCGCCGAGACCGAGCAGCTGGTCGGCGGCGACTGGTACGACGCCGTCGTGCTGCCCTCCGGCCTGGTCCTGCTGTGCGTCGGTGACGTCGCCGGGCACGGGATCGAGGCGGCCACCAGCATGGTCGTCCTGCGCAACGCGCTGCGCGGACTCGCGGTGACCGGGGCGGGCCCCGCGCAGCTGCTGTCGTGGCTGAACATCGTCGCCCACCATCTGACGGGCGCCGTCACCGCGACCGCGGTCTGCGGCCTCTACGACGGCGAACGGCGGACCCTGCGCTGGGCCCGGGCGGGCCATCTGCCGCCGGTCCTGGTACGGGAGGCGGAGGCCACCGCCCTGCCCAGGCTCAGGGGCCTGCTGCTGGGCGCCCTGCCGGAGGCGGTGTACGAGGAGACCGAGGTGCAACTCGCCGCCGGTGACACCCTGTTGATGTACACCGACGGCCTGATCGAGCGCCGGGACCGCTCGGTGGAGGAGTCACTCTCCCACCTGCTGGACACGGCGCGCGCGGCGCCCACGACCCTGGACCAGCAACTGGACCGGCTGCTCACCTACAGCAGGTCGGACACCGACGACGACACCTGCATCGTGGGCATCAGGGTCGGCTGAGGCGCCGAGGTCTCACCCGGCCGGGTCGCCGGTGAGCGGCACCGTGGCGGAGACCCGCTTGCCGTGGGACAGACGGGTCACCTCCAGAGCGCTGGAGATCATCGTCACCAGATGCAGTCCGTGACCGCCGACCCGCCGGGGATCGGGACGGCGCCGCAGGGGCGGGTCGGCGGACGTGTCCGTCACCGTGATGTGCACCGCGGACCCGTCGGGCACCACTTCCAGGCGCAGGGCGCACGGGCCGGGGGCGTGCTTGGTCGCGTTGGTGACGAGTTCGCTGACGACCAACTGGGCATCCTGCACCGAGCGCCGGTCCGGAGCGGGCCGCGCCCTCGAGAGCAGAGCCGCGAGGGCGTCTCTCGCGTCGGCGATGCTGGTGATGCCGGTGTCCCAGGTGCGGCTGTAGCGCAGGGGCGGGGGGCGGTCCTGCGTCGTCACGTGCGTCCTGAGCGGGATGTCCATACCTCGTTGCCCTTTTCCTCCGGGGTCAGGGTCCCTTCCTGTGCACACGGGGATCGTGCCGTCCTGCTCCGGCTACCCGCTGGACCGTCGATCAAGGGGACGTCCGCAGGTAATCCTCCGGTTGCGCGCGGGCCCCTGGCGGGAGGCGGCCGGCCGGGGGCGCGGCGGGCGCGCAGGCCCCTCCCGGGTGGCGACGCACGCCCCGCGCCGGTCGCCCGCACACAGCGGAACGGGCCCGAAAAATCCGCTTCCATGGGATTTCCCGGACCCGTTCGCCATCCGAATGGCGGCCCGATTCGGTGCGTCGGACCGATTCTCGGACCGATTCAGTGCTTGAAGACGTCCTTGGCCTTCTCCTTGGCCTGCCGGGCGTCCCCGCGCGCGCCTTCCATGCGGCCCTTGGCCTCCATGCTCTCATTGCCGGTGGCGCGGCCCACGACCTCCTTGGCCTTGCCCTTGACCTGCTGCACCTTGCCCTTGGCCTTCTTGTCACCAGCCATGGGGTTTCACATCCCAACGTCTTCGCGGTGTCCGTTCGACATCCGGTTTTCCACTGCGCCGCCGTCCAAACACGGAAGCCGGATTCGGCAGCCGGGCGAAAAAACGAGGGGTGATCGAGGAATTTACGGGAACCCGCCGGTTCGGAGGTTGATAAACATGGTTCCTTTGCTTCTGGTTCTGCTGCTGGCCCTGATTCTTTTCGGTGCGGGCTTTGCGCTGAAGGCGCTGTGGTGGATCGCGGTGATCGTGCTCGTGCTGTGGCTGCTGGGCTTCCTCGTCCGCCCGGCCGGAACCGGAGGCCGGCGCGGCCGCTGGTACCGCTGGTAGGCACGGCCTCCCCGGCGGCGGGGGGGGGGGGGGGGGGGGGGGGGGGGGGGGGGGGGGGGGGGGGGGGGGGGGGGGGGGAGAGGAGGGGGGGGGGGGGGGGGGGGGGGGGGTGGGG
>NZ_JBVIIT010000020.1:109048-119568 GCF_055569615.1 Streptomyces sp. NPDC031379
TTGGTTGTTTTTTTCTCCCTCTCCCCCCCAGGAAAAAAGGGGGGAGGGCGTCTCTTGCGGCACCCTCGGAGAACACCCCCCCCCCGCCTCCCTCCCCCCCCCCCCCCCCCCCCCCGGGCCCGCCGCCGTGCGCGTTCTAGCCCGCGTACGCCCGCAGCGGGTAGTGGTCCGAGAGGTCGGTGTACGTGTACGACGTGCCCCAGCTGGTCACGGTCCAGGGGGCCGACTGCTCCTTGACGACCTCGTTGTGCCACCCGGCCGGCCGGGCGTGACCCGCCCGGCTGAGGACGTGATCGAGATCCTCGCGCGGATCGTCCGGATACCGGTCGTGGGCGACGGAGTTCTCCTGCGTGTCGAACGAGTACGGGTGTCCGGTGCGCGCGTCGGCCCCGACCAGGTCCGCGTCGGCGAGCAGGGAGGAGTACTCGCCGCTGCGCGAGTCGACGTTCAGGTCGCCCGCGACCAGGACCTCCTCGTCCGCGGGGATGTTCTTCGCGTCGAGGAACGCGTCGATCGCCTTGAACTGCCGACTGCGGTCCTGCGCCGCCTCGCCCGCCGCGCATCCGGGGTCCGTGGACTGCGCATGGGTGCCGATGACATGCACCTTGGTGCCGTCGACGTCCAACACGACGTAGGCGAAGCCCTTGTTGGACCACCAGTCCGCGCCGCACGCGTCCTTGTAGACGTACTGCTCCCTGCGCAGGATCGGCCACTTGCTCAGCACGGTCACCCCGCCGTCCTCGGGCGTGGTGGCGGAGTACGCCCCGCCGGTCGCGTCCCAGCCGGTGCGGCCGCGCCCCACCACCGGCGTCTGGTAGGGGTACCGGTCCGCCGCGGCGCTCTTGAGCGCGTCCGACGAGGAGTTGTCGAACGCTTCCTGCAGGACGACCACGTCGTTGCCCTGGAAGAAGGACGCCTTGGGTATCTCCGCGGCCCGGTGGTCCTGCCCCCAGTTCGGGTAGAGGTTCCGGCTCATGAGGAAGACGTTGTACGTCAGCACCCTCAGCGCCGGTGCCGGTTCGGCGGCCGCCGCCGGTGTGGGGCGGGCGAGCGCCGCTGCGGGCAGGGCGAGGGCGAGCACGGCCGCGGCGAGGGCGCGGCGCGGTGCGAAGGGCGTCACTGGATCTCCCTGTCGATGGAGTCGATGCAGAGCTGAGTGGCGCCGCACATCAAACCACCAGGGAGTGACCGGGGGTAACACCTAGGTGTACCGCCGTCGAACGAGGTGTCGTACGACGAGGGCCGCGAGCAGGACGGCGGCGGCGCCGAAGACGTGGAGCCGGTGGCGCCGGGCGTCGTCGTGGACGGCCGCCGGCCGTGCCGATCACGCCGGTGGCCAGGTGCAGGCCCTCGGTGAACTGGGCCGTTCCTGCCGCCGTGCCGGCCGACGAAAGCCCCGGCGGCCGCGAACCGCCGGGGCGTCAGGAGGACGTACCGGCCCCGGCGGTGCACGAAGGCCCGCCCCGCCCGCCGGCCCGCCCGATCGGGTAGCCGATGGTGTCGCCGACGACGGCCTTGGCGGGCGCGACGCCCGCCACGGCCACGATGTCCAGCCGCCCCGCGCCCGTGCACACCCCCGCCGCGAGCGGGATCGCCCCGCCCGGCGCGCGGACCCCGAAGTCCTCCGGCAGGGCCACGGCCCAGTGGCCCTGGTGGCCGGGCGGCGGCGCGGCGGTCAGGGCCGGCCGACCGTGTCCTGGTCGAGCACCCTGCCTCCCGGGTCGCCGGCCGTGACGGCGTCACCGTCGGCGTGCGGTGCCCCGCGCCCGGTGCGCCGGCCGGTCAGCCACCGCGCCAGCGGTTCGGTGTAGCGGGCGGTCAGCGGGCCGAGGACGACCAGGATCAGCACATAGGCCGTGGCCAGCGGGCCCAGGTCGGAGTCGATGCCGGAGGTGACGGCGAGCCCGGCGATGACGATGGAGAACTCACCGCGGGCGACCAGGGTGCCGCCGGCCCGCCACCGGCCCTTGGCGGAGATCCCGGCGCGGCGGGCCGCCCAGTAGCCCGTGGCGATCTTGGTGAGGGTGGTGACGACGGCCAGCCCGAGCGCGGGCAGCAGGACCGGCGGGATGCTCGCCGGGTCGGTGTGCAGGCCGAAGAAGACGAAGAAGACGGCCGCGAACAGGTCCCGGAGAGGCGCGAGCAGGTGGTGGGCGCCCTCGGCGACCTCCCCGGACAGGGCGATACCGACCAGGAACGCGCCCACGGCCGCCGACACCTGCAGCTGCTGTGCGACACCGGCGACCACCAGCGTCAGGCCGAGCACCACCAGCAGCAGCTTCTCCGGGTCGTCGGTGGAGACGAAGCGGGAGATGTGGCGGCCGAAGCGCACCGCCAGCAGCAGGACCAGGCCCGCCACCCCGAGCGCGATGGCCAGCGTGACACTGCCGGCGGCGAAACCGGTCCCGGCCAGCAGTGCCGTGACGACCGGCAGATAGACCGCCATCGACAGGTCCTCCAGCACCAGGATGCTGAGGATGACCGGTGTCTCGCGGTTGCCGATCCGGCCGAGGTCGCCGAGGACCTTGGCGATGACGCCGGAGGAGGAGATCCAGGTGATACCGGCCAGCACGACCGCGGCGATCGGGCCCCAGCCCAGCAGGAGGGCCATCGCGGCGCCGGGCAGGGCGTTGAGGGCGGCGTCGACGAGGCCGGCCGGGTACTGCGTCTTGAGGTTGGAGACCAGGTCGCTGGCCGTGTACTCGAGGCCCAGCATGAGCAGCAGCAGGATCACGCCGATCTCGGCGCCGATCGCCACGAACTCCTCGCTGGTGCCCAGCGGCAGCAGCCCGCCCTCGCCGAAGGCCAGGCCGGCCAGCAGGTACAGCGGTATCGGCGAGAACCGCAGGCGGGCGGCGAGCCGGCCCAGCAGCCCGAGGCCCAGGATGATCGCGCCGAACTCGATCAGGAAGACCGCGGAGGAGTGCACGCGATCACTCCCGGCCGAGTATCGCGGCGGCCGCGTCGACGCCCTCGCGGGTGCCGATCACGATCAGGGTGTCCCCGCCGGCCAGCCGGAAGCCGGGGCCGGGGGAGGGGATCGCCTCGGCGCGGCGCAGCACGGCCACGATCGACACGCCCGTCTCGGTCCGCATCCGGGTGTCACCGAGCAGCCGCCCGTTCCAGTACGAGGACCAGGACAGCGCGATCCGTTCCGCGACCAGGCCCAGCTCCGTCGTGGACAGCAGGGTGGGGCTGTGGTGCGTGGGCTTGAGCGCGTCCACCAGCGCCTCCGCCTCGGTGCCGGTGAGCCGGACCGAGAGGGCGCAGGCGTCGGGGTCGTCACCGCGGTAGGCGCTGAGTGTCCTCGACCCGTCGCGGTGTGCCACCACCGACACACGGTGGTCCTCGCGCGTCGTGAGGTCGTAGCGGACGCCGATACCCGGCAACGGCGTACTGCTCGTGCGTGCGGTGCCCATGACTGCCCCCTGCCCGATTTGAATGTTTCTTGAGGAAACTATTACCTGAACCCTAACCTGGCGTCGGTGAACGTCCTGGTGGCGGGCCCTGGTCGGGCAGGGGGCTGCTGCGTGCGGGAGCCGGGGACTAGAAGACGGAGCCGGGGGCGCTCTCGCCGTCGCCGGGGTCGGGCTGGCAGGTGCAGCACAGTTCGTGTTCCCCGTCGCGGGTCACGACGGTTCCCCAGCCGAGGCAGTGCTCGCAGTTGCGGGCAAGGCCCAGATCGGGGTGGGGAGGCAGGTAGGGGCTGTGGTGGGCTCCGTAGGCCATGCGGGGAGCGGCTCCTTGAAATCGCGGGGAAGTCGCGGTCCGATGGCATCCATTATGTCCTACTTTTTCCTTATGTCTATGGTCGATGTCACCGAGTGCCAGGGATCACCGGAGATTCCCCAGGCGGGCCTCCTGCCACAGGTCCACTCCGCCCTCGGTGGCGTACTGGTCGATCTCGGCCAGCTCCGCGTCGCTGAAGTCCGCGTTCTCCAGCGCGGCCACGTTCTGCTCCAGCTGCTCCACGCGTGAGGCGCCGATGACCAGGGAGGTCACCCGCTCGTCGCGAAGGGCCCAGGCCAGGGCCAGCTGGGCGAGGGTCTGCCCCCGCCGGGCCGCGATGTCGTTCAGGGCGCGCAGCCGGTGCCGCATGTCGTCGGTGAGCCACGCGGGGTCGAAGGACGTCCCCTGCGCCGCCCGCGAGTCCCCCGGCACGCCCTCGAGGTAGCGGCCGGTCAGCAGCCCCTGGGCGAGTGCCGTGAAGCCGATCACCCCGAAGCCCTCCTCCCGCGCCGTGTCCAGCAGGCCGTCGGTCTCGATCCAGCGGTTGAGCATGCTGTACGACGGCTGGTGGATGAGCAGCGGGGTGCCCAGGTCCCGCAGGATCGCGGCCGCCTGCCGGGTGCGCTCGGCGTCGTACGAGGAGATGCCGACGTACAGCGCCTTGCCCTGGCGGACCGCCGTGTCGAGCGCGCCCATCGTCTCCTCCAGCGGCGTGCTCGCGTCCAGCCGGTGGGAGTAGAAGATGTCCACGTGGTCCACGCCCATCCGGCGCAGCGACTGGTCCAGCGAGGCCAGCAGGTACTTGCGGGAGCCGCCGCCCTGCCCGTAGGGGCCGGGCCACATGTCCCAGCCGGCCTTGGTGGAGATCACCAGCTCGTCCCGGTACGGCGCCAGGTCCTGCTTCAGCAGCCGCCCGAAGTTCAGCTCGGCCGCGCCGTACGGCGGGCCGTAGTTGTTGGCCAGGTCGTGGTGGGTGATCCCGAGGTCGAAGGCGCGCAGGGCGATCTCGCGCTGGGTCTCGAAGGGGCGGTCGTCGCCGAAGTTGTGCCAGTAGCCCAGGGACAGGACCGGTAGGTCCAGTCCCGAGCGGCCGGTGCGCCGGTAGCGCATGGTGCCGTCGTAGCGAGCGGCGTCCGCGACGTACGTCATCGGGTCTTCTCCGGGTGGTGCCGTAGGGGTGCCCGTGCGTGTGCGCAGGGGCCCGTCCACCCTCCGTCCTGCCGCCGTCCAAGTCCAACCGCCGTCCCGTATGGGATTGATTGGTTCCGTTTCTGAATCGGTCGTCGGGGCAGGCGGTGATCAGTGGGGCGAGAGAACGGAGACGCTCGTGAGCGGTGCGGCATCCGGCGCGGAGCAGGAGACCGGGAACCGGTCGCGGGTGCCCGGGGCCGCCGCCCGGCTGCCACGCCAGGTCTGTGAGGAGCTGACTCGCCGGATCCGCCGCAACCGCCGGGCCTTCGGCGAGGACGACGTCCAGGTCGTCGAGCCCTCGCTGCTCAGGCGCGCCGTCGGCGCCTCCGCGCTCGGCAACTGCATGGAGTGGTTCGACTTCGGCGTCTACAGCTATCTCGCCGCCACCATCGGCAAGGTCTTCTTCCCGGGCGCGTCCCCGGCCGCCCAGGTCCTCTCCTCCTTCGCGACCTTCGCCGCCGCCTTCGTCGTACGGCCCCTCGGCGGCCTGGTCTTCGGGCCGCTCGGTGACCGGATCGGCCGGCAGAAGGTGCTCGCCACCACCATGATCATGATGGCGGTGGGCACCTTCGCCATCGGCGTCATCCCCGGTTACGCCACGATCGGCATCGCCGCGCCCGTGCTGCTCCTGCTGGCCCGCATGGTCCAGGGCTTCTCCACCGGCGGCGAGTACGGCGGAGCGACCACCTTCGTCGCCGAGTACTCGCCCGACCGCAGGCGCGGCTTCCTCTCCAGCTGGCTCGACTTCGGCACCTTCGTCGGCTACGCCCTCGGTTCGGCCCTGGTCACCGTACTGAACCTGACACTGACGGACGCTCAGATGCTCTCCTGGGGCTGGCGCGTCCCCTTCCTGATCGCCGGACCGCTCGGTGTGATCGGCCTCTACATGCGGCTCAGGCTCGAGGAGTCGCCGGCCTTCCGACAGCAGCTGGACGAACACGAGAAGAGCCTCGTCCAGGAGTCGGCGGGCAGCGAGTTCAAGGACATCGTCAAGAACCACTGGCGGGCGCTGCTCGTCTGCATGGGCCTGGTGCTGCTCTACAACGTCACCAACTACATGGTCACCGGCTATCTGCCGACCTATCAGACCGAGACCCTGGGCCGTTCCAGCGGCTCCGCCGACCTCCTGGTCCTCGTCGGGATGCTGTGGATCGTCGTACTGATCACCTTCCTGGGCCGGCTCAGTGACCGTGTCGGCCGGCGTCCGCTCTACGCCGTCGCCGCCGCCGCGATGATCGTGCTCGCCGTACCGGCTTTCCTGCTGATCAAGGCGCACGGCACCTGGCCGCCGATCCTCGGGGTGCTGCTGCTGTCCACCCTGCTGGCCTGTTTCGCGGCACCCAGTGCCGCCACCCTGCCCGCCCTGTTCCCGACCGCCGTGCGCTACGCGGCCATGGGCATCGGCTTCAACTTCGCCGTCGCCGCCTTCGGCGGTACCACCCCGCTGGTCACCGCCGCGCTGGTCACCGCGACCGGCGACGACCTGATGCCCGCCTACTACCTGATGCTGGCCGGCGTCATCGGCCTGCTGACCGTCAGGTTCCTGCCCGAGAGCGCCCAGGTGCCGCTCAAGGGGTCGCAGCCGATGGTCGGTTCGCGCGAGGAGCGGCGCGAACTCATCACCACCTCCAAGGAGCTGTACGCCTTCGCGCGGGAGCGGGAGAACGCGCGGCGCGGCTGACGTCCGGGCGCGGTCGACGCCCGGGGCGGACTCGCGGGGGCTGTTCGATCCTACGAACTTCTCGCGTGCCGGGTTACCGGCCCGCACCATGTTTGATAGGAAACTTTCCTACCAGTGCGGTACGGACCAACTCCCCACCCCCCACTCTCCCTTGGAGTCCCTGTGGTGCACGCAGACCGCGACACAGCAGCCCCCGCCCACCTCTCCCGCCGGACCGTCGTCGCCGCGCTCGGCGCCCTCGCCACCGGTGCCCTGCTCGGCACCCAGCGTGCCGCCGCCGCGCCGGCGGCCGCGCCGGGCCTCGACGACCCGGCGAAGAAGGAGACGGCGATGCAGCTCGTGTCGAGCGCGGAGAACTCCTCGCTCGACTGGAAGGCCCAGTACAAGTACATCGAGGACATCGGAGACGGCCGCGGCTACACCGCCGGCATCATCGGCTTCTGCTCCGGCACCGGTGACATGCTCGACCTGGTCCAGCTCTACACCGACCGCAGGCCCGGCAACGTCCTCGCCAAGTATGTGCCCGCCCTGCGCAGGGTCGACGGCAGCGACTCGCATTCCGGCCTGGACCCCGACTTCCCCGGGGACTGGCGCAGGGCCGCCCAGGACACGGCGTTCCGACAGGCCCAGAACGACGAACGCGACCGCGTCTACTTCAACCCCTCGGTCGCTCAGGGCAAGGCCGACGGGCTGCGCGCCCTCGGCCAGTTCGCCTACTACGACGCCATCGTCATGCACGGCGACGGCGACGACCCGACCAGCTTCCGCAACATCCGGGCGCGTGCCCTGCACAGCGCCAGGCCGCCGGCGCAGGGCGGCAACGAGACGACGTACCTGAACGCCTTCCTCGACGCCCGGGTGTGGGCGATGAAGCAGGAGGAGGCGCACAGCGACACCAGCCGCGTCGACACCGCGCAGCGGGTCTTCCTGCGCAAGGGCAACCTCGACCTGAACACCCCGCTCGACTGGAAGGTGTACGGCGACAGTTACCACATCGGCTGACCCGCCGGCGCCGCGCGGCGCGGGGCAGCCCCGTGCGGGTGCGACCCCACCGGAGGGGCGCACTCGCACGGCAGACCCCTGACGAGGAAAGATGGGCGGTGAGCGAACGAACCCACCGATGCGGAGGAACGGACTCATGCCGCACGAGCGAGCCGGCCGGCCGGCCGGTCCCGAGGACCTTGTCGACGTGGCCCGGCTGGTCACGGCGTACTACGCGCTGCACCCGGACCCGGCCGACCCCGGCCAGCGGGTGGCGTTCGGCACCTCGGGTCACCGGGGCTCGTCCCTGGCGACCGCGTTCAACGAGGACCACATCGCCGCCACCAGCCAGGCCATCTGCGAGTACCGCACCGCCCAGGGCACCGACGGCCCCCTCTTCCTGGGGGCCGACACCCACGCCCTGTCGGAGCCCGCGAAGGTGACCGCCCTCGAGGTGTTCGCCGCCAACGACGTGACCGTGCTCATCGACAGCGAGGACGGCTACACGCCCACCCCCGCCGTCTCCCACGCGATCCTCACCCACAACCGGGGCCGCACCTCCGGCCTCGCGGACGGTGTCGTCGTCACCCCCTCGCACAACCCGCCCGCCGACGGCGGCTTCAAGTACAACCCGCCGAGCGGCGGCCCGGCGGCCTCCGACGCCACCTCCTGGATCCAGGACCGTGCCAACCAGATCATCACCGGCGGCCTGAAGGACGTACGCCGGCTGCCGTACGCCCGCGCGCTCGCCGCGGACACCACCCGGCGTCACGACTTCCTCGGCACGTACGTCACCGACCTGCCGAGCGTGCTGGACCTCGACGCCGTCCGGGCGGCCGGCGTGCGCATCGGCGCCGACCCGCTCGGCGGGGCCTCGGTCGCCTACTGGGGCCGGATCGCCGAACAGCACGGCATCGACCTCACGGTCGTCAACCCGCACACCGACCCGACCTGGCGGTTCATGACGCTGGACTGGGACGGCCAGATCCGCATGGACTGCTCCTCGCCCTACGCGATGGCCTCCCTCATCGAACAGCGCGACCGGTTCCACATCGCCACCGGCAACGACGCCGACGCCGACCGGCACGGCATCGTCACCCCCGACGCCGGCCTGATGAACCCCAACCACTACCTCGCCGTCGCCATCTCCTACCTCTACCGGCACCGCGAGCAGTGGTCCGCCGACGCGGGCATCGGCAAGACCCTGGTCTCCTCCACGATGATCGACCGCGTGGCCGCCGACCTCGGCCGCCGACTGGTCGAGGTCCCCGTCGGATTCAAGTGGTTCGTGGACGGACTGGCCGACGGCACCCTCGGGTTCGGCGGCGAGGAGTCGGCCGGCGCGTCCTTCCTGCGCCGGGACGGCTCGGTGTGGACGACCGACAAGGACGGCATCATCCTGGCCCTGCTCGCCTCCGAGATCACGGCGGTCACGGACAAGACCCCGTCACAGCACTACGCCGAGCTGACCGCCCGCTTCGGCGCACCCGCCTACGCCCGCATCGACGCGCCCGCCACCCGGGAACAGAAGGCGCTGCTCGCCAGGTTGTCGCCGGCCCAGGTCACCGCGGACACGCTGGCCGGAGAGACGGTCACGTCCGTCCTCACCGAGGCACCCGGCAACGGCGCGGCCATCGGCGGCATCAAGGTCGGCACCGAGAACGCCTGGTTCGCGGCCCGCCCCTCGGGCACCGAGGACGTCTACAAGGTGTACGCCGAGTCCTTCCTCGGCACGGACCACCTGGCCCGGGTGCAGGAGGAGGCCCAGGCGGTGGTGCTGGGCGCGCTCGGCGGCTGACGGCACCGCGCGGCGGCCTCCGGCGGGGCGGCACGGAGGCCGCCGGCCACAGGGCGGCCTCCCGGAAGGTCGTCCCGGAGGCCGCCGTCGGCTCAGCCGCGCCCGCGTCCCGCGTGCAGCCGGTCCAGCACCGCCTGTGCCATGGCCGCCTCACCCTTGGCGTTGGGGTGGGCCGGCGCCGCGGGCGAGGCCGGCTGCAGGGGCTCGATCCAGCGGTCCGCGGGTGCCTTGCACATGTCGTGGCCGACGGTGGGGCCGTAGGTGTCGACGTACTCGGCCCGGTTCAGGCCCGCCACCAGGCGCAGCATCAGGTTCAGCCGCTTCTCGGTGTCACGCAGGTAGGGGAAGTCCCGCTGCGCGAACGGCACCTGCGGGAAGCAGCCGCTGCCGTCGTCGGGCAGCAGGTCCGGATAGCCGACGACGACCACTCGTGCGTGCGGCGCCCGGGCGTGCACGGCCCGCAGCACCCGGTCGACCTTCGGCGCGGTCCGCACGACGGCGAGGGCCAACTGGTCCTGACCGGAGGCCTTGTAGGAGCGCTCGCAGGGGTTGCCCGCCGGATCCTGGGCGGCGAGGCGGGCGCAGGTGGCGATGACGGAGCCGAAGCCGACGTCGTTGCCGCCGATCTGCAGCGTCACCAGGTCCGTGTCCCGGCTCAGCGCGTCGAGTTGCGGGGCGTTCGTGCCCTGCGCCTGCCACATCTGCGCGGTCGTGGCGCCGCCGCAGCTGACGTCCGTGAACGAGGCCACCTGCCGCGCCGCCGCGACGAGGGAGGGGTAGTTGTGGTCGGAGCGGGCGCAGTTGGCGTCGACCTGGTCGGGGACACCCGGCGCCGAGGTGTACGAGTCGCCGAGGGCGACGTAGGCGACCTCGCGGCCGTGTCCGCCGGAGTGCGCGGTCGCCGGGGTCGTGGTGGCGGCGACCAGGGCGCAACCGCCCAGCGCCGCTCCCAGTGCGGCGGCCCGCCGCCGGCTTCCCGCCCCGCCCGCCGGACGTGTGTCGTTCGCCATGGATCCTCCCCCTCAGGCCGGTGCATCGGGGGGGGGGGGGGGGGGGGGGGGGGGGGGAAGGAGGGGGGGGGGGGGGGGGGGGGTCCCTGTCGGGGTGGTGTCCCTCAAAAAAAAGAGGAGAAACCAGCCC
>NZ_JBVIIT010000020.1:119575-205942 GCF_055569615.1 Streptomyces sp. NPDC031379
TACCCCCTCCCCCCCCCCCCCCCCCCCCCCCCCCCCCCCTCTCCCCCCCCCCCCCCCCCCCCCCCCCCCCTCTTCCCCCCCCCCTCCCCCCCCCCACCCCCCCCCCCCCCCCCGCGTTCGACTGGGCCTGTATACCGTCCGGTAGGTCTTGCCGACCAGAAGCGGGAGGCGACGACTTCAGGCGGAGTCCCCGGTCACACTCCGGCCGCCGGTTCCGCCGCCGCGGCCGCCTGGAGCAGCGAATCGTCCTCCGGACGGGCCCCGGAGAGGCGGTGCCGGGCGGCGATGAGGGCCATGTCGACGTCCCTGGTGCCGGTGGCCACGCACAGCGTGTAGGAGATGTCCGTGAGCCGCTGCCGTGCCTGCGGACTCTCCTCGGCCCCGAGCAGCGTGAGGGCCTCGTACTGGGCGATGAGGTCCTTCAGTACAGCGGGGTGTGCCATCAGCATGCGTTCTGCCTCCCTGGTGTGTCGCCGATGTAGGAAGTCGCAGCGCGAATACCCGCATGTGCTGCACGCATGCGACATCGGTTTCACCGTCCGCGAACCCCCGGGCCATCACCCGGTCGGGTGCTCTCCGGTCGCCGCCCGCCCGGCGGAACGGCGCTGCCGTGATCCTTCCGTGATCATGCCCCTGTGAGTCTGCAACCCCGAAGTGCCGTGCGCCGCCGTGTCGTTCCGGCCGCGCTCGGCGCCCTCAGCGTCCTGTCCCTGCTGTCCGCCCTGCCCGCCACCGCTCAGCCGGCGGACGGGAACACCCGGCGCGCCGCGCCGCCGCCCCGGCAGATCACGGCGGCGGAGGCGCGCACCGACGCCTACCTCCGTTCCGTGCACGACCGGCCCGAGGCCCTGCGCGATTTCTTCCGGCGGCTGCCCAAGGGCGGGGACCTGCACAACCACCTCTCCGGCGCGGTGTCCACGGAGTACCTGATCGGGCTGGCCGCCGAGGACGGGCTGTGTGTCGACACCGCGACGCTGACCGCGGTCTCCCCGCCCTGCGGCGCGGGCACCCGCCCAGCCGCCGACGCGCGCACCGACCGCGCCTTCCACGACGCGCTCGTCCGCGCCTGGTCCATGCAGGACTTCCCGCCGGACCAGAACGGCCACGACCACTTCTTCGACACCTTCGGCAAGTTCGGCGAGGTCACCTGGCGGCACCGGGGCAAGCTGCTCGCCGAGGCCGCCGGCACCGCCGTACGCAACAATCAGTTCTACCTGGAGACGATGGTCACCCCCGCCTCCGACGGTGCGAAGCAGCTCGCCGACCAGGTCGGCTGGGACGACGACCTCACCGCCCTGCACCGCAAGCTGCTCGCGGGCGGCAGGCTGGACAAGCTCGTCGCCGACGCCCGCGAGGAGGCCGACGCCGGCGACGCCGAGTTCCGTGCCGCCGCGCACTGCGGCACCCCGCAGGCCCGGCCGGCCTGCGGGCTCGTCGTCCGCTGGATCTCCCAGGCGTCCCGGGGCAGCGCGCCGCAGCGGGTCTTCACCCAGCTCGCCCTCGGCATGCGACTGGCCGAGGCCGACCCGCGCTTCGTCGCCGTCAACCTCGTCCAGCCCGAGGACTGGGACAGCTCCCTGCGCGACTACAGCCTGCAGATGCGGATGGTCGGCTATCTGCGCACCCAGTACCCGAAGGCCCATGTCACCCTGCACGCGGGCGAGTTGTGGCCCGGGCTGGTGAAGCCGGAGGATCTGGGCTTCCACATCAGGGAGGCCGTCGGCGTCGCCCGCACCGACCGCGTCGGGCACGGTGTCGACCTCGTCCACGAAGACGACTGGCAGCACACCGCACAGACCATGGCCGCCCGCCGCGTGGCCGTCGAGGTGCCCTTCTCCAGCAACGCCCAGATCCTCGGCGTCAAGGGAGCCGAGCACCCCTTCACCACCTACCGCCGCTACGGCGTGCCGGTCGTACTCGCCACCGACGACCCCGGCGTCTCCCGGATCGACATCGGTCACGAGTACCGGTACGCGGCCGACACCTACGGCCTGCGCTACCCCGAGTTGAAGGACCTGGCCCGCGCCTCGCTGGAGTACGGCTTCCTGCCCGGCGCGAGCCTGTGGCGGGGCAACCCCACCGCCGAGGGCTATCACCCGGTCCCGGCCTGCCGCGGTGAACGCCCGGGCCTGCCCGTGCGTGGCGCGGCCTGCCGGCACTTCCTCGCGGCCAGCCCGAAGGCTCGCCTGTCATGGCGCCAGGAGGCCGCCTTCGCAGCCTTCGAGCAGACGCACGCCCGCGCGGTGCGCTGACCGTATCCAGGTGACGCCAGGGCGGTGGGCCGTGCGCCCGCCCTGGCGTCCGGAAATCCTCCCTTGGCCGAGAAGGAGCCCACCGCACAAACGGTGGCCCCCCTTCCGCCGGTGCCGGGAGGGTGTGTCCGCGCCAATACCGCCGCGCGGTCCAGTTCTCCGGTGAGCCCCGCCGGCACCCCTGGGAGATGTGCGTGTACGGCCTGCGACGCACCGTCACGAGTTCTCCGTGACTTCTTCACGCGACGATCACTTTCGGCCGATCGTCGTCCCGGGCCCGTCCGGCGGGGCAGACGCCGCGCCGGGCGCCTGCCTAGCCTCCCGGGCCATGCGATCACCTCTGATGAGACGCCTCGGTCTCACCGCCGTCCTCGCCTTCGTCCTCGCCGTCTTCGGGTTCGCGCCCGGCGCGAGCGCCGCCGACCCCGCGCCGGCCGCGCTCACCTTCGCCACCGACAGCGCCACCACCACGCCCGGCGGCACCGTGCAGCTCTCGATGACCATCACGAACAACAAGACCTACGACATCTGGTTCGTGTACCAGACCATCGACCCGACCTGGCTGACCACCCAGCGCCCGGACCTCAAGTACAGCTTCACCGGCTGCAGCCTGGCCACCGCCGCCGGCAGCACCCCCTGTTCCGGTACCGGCCCGAACAACCTCGGCGCCAACTACGGCGCCACGGTCCCGCCCGGCCAGAGCCGCACCGTCACGCTGACCCTCCAGGTCGCCGCCGACTCCGGCTGCAACGGCAACATCGGCTTCTACTCGTACTACTACGCCGAGTTCAGCGACAGCACCAGCACCAGCGGCGGCCCCGTCTACACGCCCGAGACGCGCGTGCTCTGCGCCTGACGGATTATCTGGTTCCGCGGCGCGATGTCCTGAAATCGGCCTCCCCGCCGCAGCCGCGCCGCCACCCGGATCACCGGAACGTCGCCCGGCGGACCATCACGGTCCGCCGGTGCGTCGTGGAACGGCCGGACCAGCGCACGGAGCCGTCCCGGCGCCGCCGGCCCCTCGCGGCGACGACGAAGGAACGGGCCGTCGGGTTGCCTCGGAGCGCCGCTGGACACCTGCACTTTTCCGTCAGGTTTCGTAAGTCGACCACAAAAGCTACACAGAGCCATCACCATGTGACGCGACGGATGCGTCGACGACCGGCTTCTGAGGGGGACGCCGGCGTCACGCAAGGGGGTGCGTCCGCTCCATGGGAGCCGTGCTCACCCCTGCCCGGGGAGGGGACTTCACCGCATGAAGCGGACCATACGCACCACCGTGTCGACGGTGGGCGCGCTCATCGCCGCGCTCGGCCTCGGGGCCGGCCCGGCACAGGCCGACGCCGCAGCACCGCGGATCGACCTCAGAGTCCTGGTGGTGAGCGACGGCGGTCCGGCCACGGATGCCATCGCCGCCGAACTCGACACCGCCGGAACGCCGTACACCGAGGTCGACCTCACACGCTCCGACCGGCCCACCATCGACGCCGCCTTCCTCGCGGACACCGTCGACGGCCTGCCCCGGGCGAAGTTCCAGGCCGTGGTCCTGCCCAACGACAACCCGTTCGCGGCGGGTTCCGCCGAGACGGCCGCGCTCTCCGCCTACGAGAAGACGTACGCGATCCCCCAGGTCGACGCCTACACCTACGCCCGCCCCGAGGCCGGCCTGCAGTACCCGGTCTACGGCGGCTACTCGGGCAGCATCGACGGTGTCCGGGCCCAGGTCACCGCCGCCGGCAAGGCCGGGCCCTTCGGCTACCTCGACGGCGCGGTCCCGTTCGAGGACAACTCGCCCTCGGTCGGCGAGAGCTACGCCTATCTGTCGACCCCGGCCGCGGGCGCCGACTTCACCCCGTACGTCCAGGCACCCGTCCCCGGTACGTCGAAGCAGGGCTCCCTGGTCGGCGAGTACCGGCACGACGGGCGGCGCGAGCTGGTCGTCACCTTCGTCTACAACCAGTACCAGCAGCAGTTCCGGCTGCTGGCCCGCGGCATCGTGGACTGGATGACCGGCGGGGTGCACCTCGGCGCCTCCCGCAACTACTTCGCCGTGCACGTGGACGACGTGTTCGCCGCCGACGACCGCTGGGACACCCAGCTCAACTGCACACCCGGCGACGTGGACTGCACCAACGGGGCGGGCACGCCCAGCCCGATCCGGATGACCCCCGCGGACGTCGACCACGCCACCGCCTGGCAGAACAGCCACCACTTCACCCTCGACCTGGTCTACAACGGCGCCGGCAGCGTCGACCAGCGCGAGGACAACGACGGCGTCGACCAGCTCGCCGACAAGCTCCTCGCCGACCGCGACCAGTTCCGCTGGGTCAACCACACCTACACGCACGCCTTCCTCGGCTGCGAGCAGAACGTCACCGTCGTGCCGTGGAAGTGCGCGACCAACGCCGACGGCAGCACCAAGTGGGTCAGCCGCAGCGCGATCGCCTCGGAGATCGCCACCAACCGCGCCTGGGGCCAGGCCGCCGGACTCCCGTTGCAGACCGACGAGCTGGTCACCGGTGAGCACTCCGGGCTGAAGATCCTGCCGCAGCAGCCCCAGGACAACCCCAACCTCGCGCTCGCGCTCGCCGACGACAACGTCAAGTGGCTCGCCTCGGACAACTCCCGCGACCCCCAGCAGCGCCAGATCGGCCCCGCCACCACGGTCTCCCGCTATCCCATGAACGTCTTCTACAACGCGGGCAGGGCCGCCGAGCAGGTCGACGAGTACAACTGGCTCTACACCAGCCGCGCCCAGGGCGGCAGCGGCATCTGCGAGGACAACCCCGCGACCACCACCTGTCTTCCGGCCCCGCTGGACACCGGCACCGGCTACGCCGACCACATCGTGCCGCTGGAGACCCGGATCGCGTTCGGTCACGTGCTGTCCAACGACCCCAAGCCGCACTTCATCCACCAGTCCAACCTCGCCGAGGACCGCATCGCCTACCCGGTGCTGAACGGCGTACTCGACGGCTACGACGCCCTCTTCGCCGACAACACCCCCGTGGTGAACCTGCGGATGAAGGACATCGGCGTCGAACTCCAGCGCCGGGCCGCCTGGAAGAGCGCCCTGAACGCCGGCCAGGTCACCGCCTATCGCATCGGCGACTCCGTGACCGTCCAGGCACCGGCGGGAACCGCCGTCACCGCGACCCTGCCCACCGGCACCACGCTGGGCGGCGACGCCTTCGGCAGCGCCTACGCGGGCGAGGTGTCCGGCTGGACCGCCTCCTCCGGCGCCGCGCTCGCCTTCGCCCTGCCGTCCGCCGCCGCAGCCCCGGCCGGCAGTGCGGACGCCACGGCGGCGGCCACCGCCCCGGCCCCGCGCACCAAGGTCCCGACGGGCGTGAGCGAGCCGGTCCCGTACACCCCGGACAACTGAACGGCGCACCGACCCGAGGGCCCTTCCGGCGCCTCCCCCCTGTGGCGGGAGCCGGCCGGACGGGCCCGGGTCCTGGCCGCCCACCGGCGGACAGCGGCCCGCACGACCACCCCACACCTCGGCCGTGGAGCACAATCGATGCACGTTCACCACGGCGCGCGCCGCCCCCGCGCGGCGCACGTCACCCTGCTCACCGAAGGCACCTACCCGCACAGCCATGGCGGCGTCAGCGTCTGGTGCGACCAACTCGTCCAGGGCATGCCCGACCTCGACTTCGACGTCATCGCCGTCACCGGCACCGGACGCGAACCCGTCGTATGGGACCTGCCCGCCCACGTCCACGAAGTGCTCTCCGTCCCCATGTGGGGAGCCCCGCCGGACGGCCGTCCACCCCGGGGACGCGCCCGCAACCGGCTCCACGCCGCCTACGAACGCTTCCTGACGGCGCTGCTCGACCCGCACGCCGAGGACCAGTTCGCGCCCGCGCTCTACACCATGGCCCGGGCCGCCGCCGACGGCACCCTGAGCCCGTTCCTGCGCGGCGACCGGGCCATCGCCATCCTCGCCGCGGTGTGGAACCGTCCGGGACTGGCCGTCCACGCGGCCCGGCCCACCCTGCACGACGCGGTCACCGCCACCGCCCTGCTGGAACACGCCCTGCGTCCGCTCGCCGCACCCCCGCCCCGGCACGGTGTGGCGCACGCGGTCAGCGGCGGCGTGGCCGTGCTGCCCGGCCTCGCCGGACTGGAGCGGTACGAGGTCCCGCTGCTCCTCACCGAGCACGGCGTCTACCTGCGGGAACGCTACCTCGGCTACCGCACCGCCCCCTACCGCTGGCCGGTGAAGGCCGTCGTGCTCGGCTTCTTCCGCCTGCTGGCCGAGGAGAGCTACCGCCGGGCCGCCCTGATCACCCCCGGCAACCGCTACAACCGGCTCTGGGAGGAACAGGGCGGCGCCGACCCGGGGGCCATCCGCACCGTCTACAACGGCGTGGACCCGGCCGTCTTCCCGCCCGCCGGACCCGAACCCGAACAACCCACGCTCAGCTGGGCCGGCCGCGTCGACCCCATCAAGGACCTGGAGACCCTCATCCGCGCCTTCGCCCTGGTCCGCGAGGAGATACCCGAAGCCCGGCTGCGGCTCTTCGGCGGCACCCCACGCGGCGGAGAGGCGTACCGGGAACGCTGCGAAGCCCTCGCCGCCGACCTCGGGCACGCCGACGCCGTCACCTTCGAGGGCCGGGTCGACGACATCAAGGACGCCTACGCGGCCGGGAACGTCGTGATGCTCTCCAGCATCAGCGAGGGGTTCCCGTTCACCCTCATCGAGGCCATGTCCTGCGGCCGGGCGACCGTCTCGACGGACGTGGGCGGTGTGCGCGAGGCCGTCGGCGACAGCGGGCTCGTCGTCCCGCCGCGCGACCCGGCCCGGATGGCCGCCGCCGCGCTGGAGCTGCTGGCCGACGCCGAGCGGCGGCGGGCCATGGGGGAGGCGGCCCGGCTGCGGGTGATCGAGCAGTTCACCCTGCGCCAGACCATCGACACCTTCCGCTCCGTCTACCTCGAACTGCCCGTGCTCTCCCGGGCGTCCACCGCACGGGCCGACCAGGGGCAGTCCGGCCGGATCGCCGCGGGGAGCCTGGCCGGATGAGCGGACCCATGGCCCTCGAACCGGGCGGCACCGAGCAGGACACCCTCGCGCTGCGGCTCGCCGGCACACCCGTGCGCCGCGACGGCAGCACACCGTCCCCGGGCCTGCCCGGACACGGCCTCGACGAGGAGGCGGTGAGCCGCCTGGCCGCCGAACTCGCCGACCGCATCGGCCCCGCCGTCCACCCCTACGAAGTGGCCGCCCTGCTGGAGGCCGAGGGCCTGACCGCCGACCAGATCAAGGAACGGTACGGCCACCCGAACCTCTTCTCCCTCGCCGCCGCGCTCTACGAACAGGTGCCCCGGACCTTCCCGGAGCCCGCACCGGCCGCCGACCCCTGGCGCCCGGACCACGTCCGCTGCCTGCTGCGCGGTGTGCTGTTCGCCCTGCCGGGACTGGCCTACCCGCTCACCGCGCCCCTGTGGCACCCCGGGCGGCACGCCGCCGCGCTGATCGTCGCGGGCCTCGTCTCCTGGGCCTGGGGCCAGGCGCTCGGCCACCGCGCCCACTTACGGCTGGCGACCGGACGCCGGGAGGCCGCCCGCACCCTGCTGTCCGGCGCATCCGTGGGAGCGGCACTGGCCACGGCCGCCGCCGTCCCGCTCGCCGGGAGCGCTCCGGTGATCCTGGCGGGCGCGGCGCAGTCGCTGTACCTCGCGGCGGCGGGCGTCCTGCTCGTCCTGGCGCGCGAACGTCAGCTGCTGGCCGCGCTCACCCCGCTCCTCGCGGGCGCCGCCGTACTGCCCTGGTGGGAGCCCGGCACCCCGCTGCGCACCGGGCTGCCCCTGCTGGCGCTGCTGGCGACGCTCGCCGTGACCGGCCACGCCCTGCGCGCCGCCCTCGCCGCCCCGGCCACCACCGACGGCAAGCGGCCCCCGCCGCTGTCGTCCCTGCCCTACGGGCTGTTCGGGCTGGCCGCCGGTCTGCTCGTCCTGCTGGAAGGCCGCCGGGAGCCGTACGCGGTGATCGTCCTGACCGTCAGCATGGGCCCCGCCGAATGGCTGCTGTACCGCTACCGGGGCCTTGCCGTCGCCGCCCTCCGCGCCACCGCCACACCCGCCGGCTTCCTGCTGCGCTCGGCGGCCGTCCTCGGCCTGTGCCTGCTGGCCTATCTGCTGCCGTTGCTGCCCGCCGCGTACCTCACCGGCGCGGCGCCGGCCACCCTGCTGCTGCTCGCGGCCACCCTGTGGACCGCGCTGCTCCTCCAGGCGTTCGGGACCGCCTGGCCACCGGCCGCGATCTGTCTCGCGGCCGCGTGCGCGGCCGGCGCGGTCACCCTGCTGGACCTGCCACCCGGGCCGGCCGCGCTGCCGCTGTGCTGCGGTGCCGCCGTCCTGTGTCTCGTGGCGTGTGTGCTGCGGCTGCTCGGCCGCCCCGCCCGGCACGCCTGATGCCGTTCCCCGTCTCGATCAACCCATCGGAAGGACCACGCAGTTGACCTCCGCACCGCTCGCCGCCGTCACCGGAGCCGAGGGCTTCATCGGCTCCCACCTCACCGAGGCCCTGGTCGCCTCCGGACACCGGGTCAGAGCCATGGCCCAGTACAACTCCTTCTCCTCCTACGGCTGGCTGGAGACCCTCGCCCCGGACGTCCTGGACCACGTGGAGATCGTCCTCGGTGACGTCCGCGACCCCGGCTCGGTCCGCGGCCTGCTCGAAGGCGCCGACGTCGCCTATCACCTGGCCGCCCTGATCGCGATCCCGTATTCCTACCAGGCCCCGCACAGCTACGTGGAGACCAACGTCACCGGCACCCTGAACGTGCTGGAAGCCGTGCGCGCCCTCGGTACGCCCCGGCTTGTGCACACCTCCACCAGCGAGACCTACGGCACCGCGCGGACCGTACCCATCACCGAGGACCACCCCATCAACACCCAGTCCCCGTACGCCGCCTCCAAGGCCGGCGGGGACCGGCTGGCCGACAGCTACCACGCGAGTTTCGGCACCCCGGTCGTCACCCTCAGGCCGTTCAACACCTTCGGGCCGCGCCAGTCCATGCGCGCGGTCATCCCCACCGTCATCGGCCAGGTGGCCGCCGGGGAGCGCACCATCACCCTCGGGGATCTGCGGCCCACCCGCGACTTCACCTTCGTCAAGGACACCGCTCAGGCCTTCCTCGCCGTCGGCGGCGCGCCCGCCGAGCAGGTCGTCGGCCGCACCTTCAACGCCGGTACGGGCGGGGAGATCTCGGTCGGCGACCTCGTCGCACTGATCGGAAAGGTCATGGACACCGCCCTGGACGTCCGCGCCGACCCCGAGCGCATCCGGCCGGCGAACTCCGAGGTCATGCGGCTGGTCGCCGACGCCACCCGGCTCACGGGGGCCACCGGCTGGCAGCCCGCCCACACCCTGGAGCAGGGCCTGGCGCACACCGTGGAGTTCTTCCGCGACCCCGGCAACCTGGCCCGGTACAAGACCGGCATCTACAACATCTGACCCCGTCCGGCACGTCCCCCGTTCCTTGCGTCAACGAAGGAGGAGCCCCATGCACGCAGTGATCCTGGCGGGAGGCAAGGGCGTCCGGCTGCGGCCCTACACCACCGCGCTGCCCAAGCCGCTCGTCCCCATCGGCGACCAGCACGCCATTCTGGAGATCGTGCTGCGCCAGCTGTCGGCGGCCGGCTTCACCCGCTGCACCATCGCCATCGGCCACCTCGGCGAGATCATCCGCGCCTACGTCGGTAACGGCTCGCAGTGGGGCATGAGCGTCGACTACGCCACCGAGGAGAGCCCGCTCGGCACCATGGGCCCGCTGCTCACCCTCAAAGACCGGCTGCCCGAGACGTTCCTGGTGATGAACGGCGACGTCCTCACCGACCTCGACTACGCCGACGTGCTGCGCCGGCACGAGGAGTCGGGTGCGCCGCTGACCATCGCCACCTACGCCCGCAAGGTGCACATCGACTTCGGCGTGCTCACCACCGACGCGAGCAAGGTGGTCGCGTTCACCGAGAAGCCCAGCATGGACTACCGCGTCTCCATGGGCGTCTACGGTCTCAGCCGCGCCACCCTCGACGGCTACACGGCAGGCCTGCCGCTGGGCTTCGACGAACTGGTCCTCGATCTGCTCCGGGCCCAGGACCCGCCGCACGCCTACGAGTTCGACGGCTACTGGCTGGACATCGGCCGTCCCGACGACTACGACCGTGCCAACGCCGAGTTCACCAGCCGTAAGTCCCTGCTGCTCAAGGGAGCCTGAGTACCACATGCGCATTCTCGTCCTGGGCGGCACCGGATATCTGGGCCGCCACGTGGCCGAGCGGCTGCGCGCCCTTCCGGGCGCGCGGATCCTCGCCGCCGGCCGCTCCTCGTCGGCCGAGTTCCGCATCGACCTCGCCACCGACCGGCCGGAGCAGCTCGCGAAGACCCTGGCGGCGGCCGCGCCCGACGCCGTGGTCAACTGCGCGGGCGTCACCGGCGGCGACCCCGTGTCCCTGGCCGAGGTCAACGCCCGCGGTCCCGCCGTGCTGTGTGCCGCGTTGCGCGAGGCGGCCCCCACGGCCCGCCTGGTGCATCTCGGCTCGGCCGCCGAGTACGGGCCCGGCACCCCGGACGTGCCGGACACCGAGTCGGCGCCCGCCGGCCCGGTCACCCCCTACGGCGTGACCAAGCTCGCGGGCACGATCGCGGTCACCTCCGCCGCCCTGGACGGTGTGGTGCTGCGGGTCGGCAACCCGGTGGGCCCCGGGGCACCCCTCGCGAGCCTGCCCGGCCGGATGGCCGCACTGCTCCGCTCGGCCGGCGCCGGTGCGGTGCTGCGGCTCGGGGACCTGTCCGCGTACCGCGACTTCGTCGACGTGCGCGACGTCGCCGGCGCGGCCGCCCTGGCCGCCACGGCCCCGGGACACCTGCCGCCCGTCCTCAACATCAGCGGCGGAACGGCCGTGGCCGTGCGGGAACTGGTGCGCGGTCTGGCCCGGCGGGCGGGGTTCCAGGGGCAGTGGGAGGAGAGCAGGGGCGGCTCGGCGCGCTCGGCCCGGGTGTCGTGGCAGTGCTCCGACATCACCGCCGCCGACCGGGCCCTCGGCTGGCGTCCCGCCCACGACCTGGACGACGCCCTCGACGCACTGTGGGCGGCCACGGCGGAGAGCGGGCGACTGCCGTGAGCCTGCTGATACCGCTGTACGTGCACCCGGCCGAGGACCCCGGCGCCTGGCACCGCCTGATCACGTCGGCCGCCCGCACCTACGCCGTGGTCCTCAACCCCGCGAGCGGACCGGGCACCGCCCCCGACCCCGCGTTCCGGGCGGCCGCCCGGGCGCTGCGCGCGGCCGGCGCCCGCCTGCTCGGCTACGTCGACACCGACTACGGCGTACGGGACCGGGCGGAGATCGCCGAGGACACGCGCCGGTATCAGGCCTGGTACGAGGCGGACGGCTGCTTCCTCGACCGCGTCACCGCCGATGCGGCGGGCCTGCCCGCCTGCCGGGGTCTGGTCCGGGAGCTGCGTCGGCTCGGCGCGGCCACCGTCGTCCTCAACCCGGGCGTCCACCCGGCCCCGGGCTACGCCCGCCTCGCCGACCTGATCGTCACCTTCGAGGGCCACTGGACCACGTACGTCTCGGCGTTCATCCGGCCCGACTGGACCGCGCGCCACCCGCCCGACCGGTTCTGCCACCTCGTGTACGGCGTCCCCGCGGCCCTCGTCCCGCTCGCCGTGCGCACCGCGCACGAGCGGGGCGCGGGGGTGTGCGGGCCGGTGACGGGCGAACCGCCCAACCCCTGGGCCGTGTTGAGCCCGGCGCTCACCGGCGGAGAGGATGTGGAAGGCTGAGGCGAGTCCGCGTCCGCGCAATGGGAGGCAACCACCGGCATGGCCGTCATCCACCACACCACCCTCACGCCCACCAAGCTCGAACTGCTCGCCGACTGGCTGCCCACGCGCCCCTGGTACCGGGGCACGGGCACCCCGGTGCCGGCGAAGTCCGGTGGCTTCCGGCTGGACGACCCCGAGGGCGAGGTCGGTATCGAGTTCATGGTGACCACCGACACGACGAGCCCCGCCCCGACGGCCTACCTGGTGCCGCTCACCTACCGCGGCGCACCGCTGGAGGGTGCCGACCAGGCCCTCGTCGGCACGACGGAGCACGGGGTGCTGGGCAAGCGCTGGGTCTACGACGGCTGCCACGACCCGGTGCTGGTCACCGAGTTGCTGTCGCTGATCGGGGGCACGGCACAGGCGATGGCCCAGAGCATCACCGACACCCCGGACCACGAGGTGGTCCGCTCCTACGCGGGAACCCCCTTCGCCCCCGCGGCCTTCACTCCGAAGCCGGCCGACGACCGGGACGGCACGCACCTGCCCACGCCGCAGGGCACGGTGCTCCACATCCACCGTGTGCTCACCCCCATCGACGGGAACCCGGCGCTGCCGCCCCAGGGAGCCCTCGGCCATGTCGCCACCGGCTGGGCGGGCCCGGACGACACCCGGCTGCGGGCCGTCCTGATGACGCTGCGCACCGCCTGAGGCCAGGCGCCGTCCGCCGCAGGGCGGGCGGCGCCGTCGTCGGCGGCACGGCCCGCCCATCGGTCTGGCATGGACCCGTCATATCTGCCACTCTTTCGGCAGTCGTCGCCCCGACCCCATGAGGGCACGACAGGCTCCTCGGCACGACGAACGCGCAAGCCGTCCGCGGCCGCCCCGGCGCACCCCAGCCGACCGCGCGGCCTTCGAGCAGGCCGGGACCCCGGCCGCCGCAAAAGGAGTAGCGTGTGAGACCGACCCCCCACAAGGCCCTCGGCATCGGTGCGCTCACCGTCGCCGCCGTGGCCGCCCTCGTGCTCCCCGGCACATCCGCGGCCGCCCGCCCGGCCGCGGCCCCCGCCGCCTGTACTCCGGCCCAGGCGGTCACCAACGGCGGTTTCGAGAGCGGGACAGCACCGTGGACGGCGTCCTCCTCCACCGTGATCACCAGCCGCTCCGGACAGACCGCGCACGGCGGCAGCTCCTACGCCTGGCTGGACGGAGTCGGCAGCACCCGCACCGACACCCTCACCCAGGGCGTCACGATCCCCTCCGGGTGCGGCACCGCCACCCTGACCTTCTGGCTGCACATCGACACCACCGAGACGACCTCGTCCACCGCGTACGACAAGCTGACGGCCAAGCTCGGCGGCACGACACTGGCCACCTACTCCAACCTCGACAAGAACACCGGCTACGTCCAGAAGTCGATCGACGTGTCCTCGTTCGCCGGCCAGAGCGTGAACCTGTCCTTCACCGGCACCGAGGACTCCAGCCTCCGGACGAGCTTCGTCCTCGACGACATCGCCCTCGACACCTCCGGCGGCACCACTCCACCGCCGGCCGACTCCACCCGCACCCCGGCCGCACCCTCGTACACCGTCAGCCTCAGCAGCGACACGAGCGGCACCGTCTGGAACGGCCACGAGAGCGTCACCTTCACCAACGCCTCCGCCACCGCGCTCAGCGAGGTCTACCTGCGGCTGTGGGACAACTACCACGGCAGCTGCGACGCGATGCCGGTCAAGGTCGGCAACGTCACCGGCGGCACCGCCGGAGCCCTCTCCGTGGCCTGCACCGCCCTGAAGATCGACCTGCCGTCCCCGCTCGCCCAGGGCCAGAGCGCCACCATCGGCTTCGACCTCGGCATCACCGTGCCCAGCGGCGCCGACCGCTTCGGACACGACGGCGCGTTCAGCTTCATCGGCAACGCCCTGCCCGTCCTCGCGGTCCGCGACGGAGCGGGCTGGCACCTGGACCCGTACACCGACAACGGCGAGTCCTTCTACTCCCTGGCCGCCGACTTCAAGGTGACCCTCGACCACCCCAGCACCCTGCTGGTCCCGGCCACCGGCACCTCCACCGACACCCCCGGCTCCAGCGGCCGTACGGTCACCACGGCCACCGCCACCAAGGTCCGGGACTTCGCCTGGGCCGCCGGCCCCTTCACCAGGATCTCCGGCACCTCGGCCGCCGGCGTCCCGGTCAACGTCTACTCCGTCTCGGGCATCAGCTCCTCCAGCGCCCAGTCCATGCTCAGCACCGCCAAGACCGCCGTGGACGCCCACGCGGCCCGCTTCGGCGCGTATCCGTACGGCGAGCTGGACGCGGTCATCGACAACAACTACTGGTTCGGCGGAATGGAGTACCCGGGCTTCGTCCTCGACGTGGTCAGCACCACCGCGCTCACCCACGAGATCGCCCACCAGTGGTGGTACGGCATCGTCGGCGACGACGAGTACACCAGCCCCTGGCTGGACGAGTCCTTCACCGACTACGCCACCGACCTCGCCCTCGGCAAGACCGGCACCAACTGCTGGAGCAGCGTCTCCTGGGCCGCCGACGCCGAGAAGATCACCAACTCGATGGCCTACTGGGACGCGCACTCCTCGCGCTACTCCACCGTCGTCTACGGCTACGGCAAGTGCGCCCTGCACGACCTGCGGCGCCTCATCGGCGACACCGCCATGGCCAAGCTGCTGAAGGACTACGCGACCGCGCACTGGTACGGCGTGTCGAGCACGGCCGAGTTCAAGGCGGCGGCCCAGGCCGCCACGAGCACCGACCTGACCTCCTTCTGGACCCAGCACCGCATCGACGACTGACCCGCACGCGGCCGGCCGAGGGAGGCGCCCGGGCGTTTCTCCCGGCCGGCCGGAGCCACCCATATGGGTCAAACCCGGCCCGGGATGGCTGCGTTGGGCGGTACCCGGAGTGCGGTGCCGCCCGACCCCGGGTCAGATGGATTCCGTGCGACCTTCCATACGCCTTCACCGCAGCCGCTCACGCCCGGCCGTCACGGCCGCCCTGACCGGCCTCCTGCTCTCCCTGTCCACACCGGCGGCCGTGCCCGCGACCGCCCCGGACACACCCGCGCGGGGCAGCGCCTACATGGGCATGGGCGTCCTCGCCCACGACGGCGCCGGTCCCGACGCCCCGCCCCCCGCCAGCCGCGCGACCCAGACGGAAGGCGTCGACGTCTCCAGCCACCAGGGCGACGTCGACTGGCCGGCACTGTGGAGCGACGGCACGAAGTGGGCCTACACCAAGGGCACCGAGGGGACGTACTACACCAACCCCTACTTCGCCCAGCAGTACGACGGCTCGTACGGCGTCGGCATGGTCCGCGGCGCGTACCACTTCGCCACTCCGGACACCACCGGCGGCGCCGCGCAGGCCGACTACTTCGTGGATCACGGCGGCGCCTGGTCCAAGGACGGCAAGACGCTCCCCGGCGTCCTCGACATCGAGTGGAACCCCTACGGGGACGCCTGTTACGGCAAGTCGAAGAGCGAGATGGTCAGCTGGGTCCGTGACTTCCTGAACCGCTACAAGTCCCGCACCGGCCGCGACGCGGTCATCTACACGGCCACCAGCTGGTGGACCCAGTGCACCGGCGACCACGCCGGCTTCGGCGCGACCAACCCGCTGTGGATCGCCCGCTACGCCTCCACGGCGGGCACGCTTCCGTCGGGCTGGTCGGCGTACACGATGTGGCAGTACACCTCCACCGGGAAGACGGTCGGGGACCACGACCGGTTCAACGGCTCCGAGTCCCAGCTGCGGGACTTCGTCGCCGGCTGATGCCGGTCCCCGCGCGACCGCGGGCACTTGCCGGGCTTCAGCCGTCGCACCACGGCGCGGACGGCGAGGAACGACAGGAACTGCCGTGGTGCGGGGCCGATTTGTCCTCGTGGGTCTGGAGCGCGGCACCGCCGAGGACGAGGACACCGACCAGGGCGGCGATGACGGACTGGCCGACGACCGTGACGAAGGCGCCGGCGCGGGCGGCGACCAGGGCCGCCACGAGGGCGAGCGCGCCGACTCCTCCGGCGGCGGTCAGGTAACCCCACAGGGAGTCGGCCTCCGTCGTCCTGTCCGGGTCCAGGTCGAACCCGGACAGGAACCAGAGCCCGAAGACGACTGCCAGGGCCGTCAGTTCCAGGGGCCAGACCGCACCCGGCTCCGATGTCGGCGCCCGTGTCGGCACGGCGGCGCTCCTGGGGGCCGCCGGTGGCGTCGAAGGCAGGCGGGGCGACGGGGAGGTTCATGACCGCCACGGTGCCGTGCCGGGCGGGACGGGCGCATGAGTACACGTACTCAGAGCCCGAAGCCCACCGGGGCCGACGGGGACCGCCGCACCCGGGCGGGCGAACACGGACTGCGGCGTCCGGGAGGCGCTGTGAGACTGCTGGGAAGACGACCGGTGCAGGGGTGGTGACGCAGAGGTGACGGCAGAGCCGAGCGGGGCGCCCCTGGAGGACTTCCTCGCCGATCCCGCCCACTGCACCCTGGACCTGGCGACCGCCGTGGCCCACTGCGCGAAGTCGCTGGGCCTGCGGCACGCCGTGGTGTACCTGGCCGATCTGCAACAGCGTCATCTCGTGCCCCCCACCGACGTGGCCGCCACCATGCCCGTCGACGACTCGCTCGCCGGGTGGTGCTACCGCACCCAGTCCCTGCGCGTGGAGGAGTCCGACCGGGACGGGATGACGGCCTGGTTCCCGCTGCTGGACGGCGCCGAACGGCTCGGCGTGCTCGCCGTCCACGCGCAGGCGCTCACCCCGGACGCCCTGCGCCGGGGCCGGGCCCTGGCCGCCCTCCTGGCGATGATGGTCACCTCCAAGCGCGCCTACAAGGACTCCTTCGTACGGCGGGCCCGCACCGAGGCCATGCACCTGCCCGCCGAGATGCTGCGGGCCTTCCTGCCGCCGCGCACCATCGGCAACGGTCGCGTCGTCTCCACCGCCGTCGTCGAGCCCGCCTCCGACATCGGCGGCGACGCCTTCGACCACTCCCTGACCACGGACGCCCTGCACACCGTCGTCCTGGACGCGATGGGACACAACCTGCTCTCGGGGCTGACCAGCGCGGTGGCCCTGGCGGCCTGCCGCAACGCCCGGCGCACCGACGCCGATCTGCGCAGCCTCGTGGACAGCGTGGACGAGGCGCTCACCCGATGGCTGCCGGAGCAGTTCTGCACCGGGATCCTGGCCCGGCTCGACCACACCACCGGGGTCCTGGAATGGAGCAACTGCGGCCATCCCGCGCCCCTCCTGATCCGCGACCAGCGGCTGATCGTCGACGCGTTGGCCCGTGAGGCCGACCCGCCCATGGGGCTGCGCTCCCTGCTCTCCTCCCGGGACCGCCGGGTGCGAGATGCGGCTCCGGCCGGGCGACCGCGTGCTGCTCTACACCGACGGGGTCACCGAGGCGCGGATGGCCGACGGGAGGCTGCTCGGCCTGGAACGCTTCGCCGACTACGTGATCCGTGCCAGCGCCACCGGCGAGATCGCCCCGGAGACGCTGAGGCGCCTGATCCACTCGCTCCTGGACTCCCAGGACAGCCGGCTCCGCGACGACGCCACGATCCTCATGTTCGAGTGGCAGCCACCCGGCTGAGCCGGCCCCCTCACCTCCCGAGGGCGGAGGTGAGCGCGGCATCCCGAAACTCTGGTTCAAAGCCATGGTGGCCGGGCTGCCGGCGGCCGGGGCGAGCGGTCGCCTGCCGGTGCGGGGCGGCACCGGCGGTGAGCTGATGCGCGGCGCTGGTTAGGCTCGGTGCGTGCCGCACGTCGAAATCCTCCAGCTGCTGGTCTCCCCGGTGCACCGGCTCGCGGGCCGGCCGGGCGACGGCATGCCCGAGCTGCCGCCCGACGAACTGGTGACGACGGCCGAGGTCCGCGCGGGACTCGGCATCGTCGGCGACCGCTACTTCAACCACCCCGCCCACCGCAACGCGTCGATCACCCTCATGGCGGCCGAACGCATCCCACGCCAGGGGCCGGACGAGGCGGATCTGCTGCGGACCCGGCGCAACGTCCTGCTGCGCGGGATCGACATCGACGCCTACATCGGCGCGACCGTCTTCCTCGACTGCGGCACCGGTCCGGTCGAACTGGAGGTGCGCACCGCGGCCCGGCCGTGCGCCTGGATGGACACCACCCTCGGCCCCGGCGCCCAACGCGCGCTGCGCGGCGGCGGGGGAGTGCGCTGCCGCCCGCTGACCGACGGCATCCTCACCGTCGGCCCGGCCGTGTTCGGGGTACGGGAACCCAGCACGGTGCAGGGACAGCGCACGCCGGGATGAGTACGGCTACTCAGGCGCCGCACCTCGAAGATCATGAAGGCTGAGGGCATGACAACGCCCTCACCGATGACCTGTCCGCCCCAGCCGCACCCCGCACCGCGGCCCGCGCCCGCCCGGTCGCGCCGCGGACGGTGGGCCGGGCTCGTGGCCCTGCTCCTCGTCGTGGCGTGTGCGGTGGCGGCCCTCTGGTGGACACGCGGCGGGGACTCCGGCCCGCTGGCCGGCCGCCCCCGGGTCACGGACACGCGGGCCGGCCTCTCCTACGGTGTCCCGGAGGGCTGGAAGCACGACGCGGCCAAGGACAAGGGGCTGATCGACGCTTTCTCCTCGCAGATCACCAGCAGGACCCACGGCGCGTCCTCGTCCGCCGGCGGCACCGTGATCGCGGGCCCGGCGGGGCGGACCGTGGCCCGCGCCGACCTGCGCCGGGTGACGGAGTCGGCCGCCCGCTCCAACGCCGAGTTCTTCTTCCCCGACCAGCCCGCCACGCTGGAGGAGTCGCACGCCGCCGTCGTGGACGGCCAGCCGGCACACACCGCCGTCCTGCGCGTCGAGGGCGACGACGGCGACGCGCGTCTGGAGATGACCCTCGTGACCGTCCACGGCGAGCGCACCTCCTTCCTGCTCGGGCTCACCACCGGCACATCGGACCCGGCGCTCACCGCCGACCTGCACGACGTCCTGGCCAGCACCACCGTCTCGTGACCGGGCGCCGCCTCCCGGCCGGGCGCGGTCAGGTCCCCGAGGCGATCAGCCGGTCGGCCAGCCGATGGGCCTGCGCCAGCAGGGCGCCGTAGGTGGCGACCTCGTCGGGGTCGTCCGTCGTGGAACCGGCCAGGGCCCGGCGCAGTTCCCGCAGCGTGCCGCGCAGCTCCGCGACGGCCTCGCGCAGCGCGTCTTCGCACTCGTCGGCGAAGCGGCTGTCGCTGTAGAGGCGCAGGGCGCGGGCGGTCTGGCGCAGGAACTGCGCGTAGTGGCGGGCCAGTTCGGGGTGCGGCCGGGACGCCGAGCGGTCCTCGGCGGTGGCCTCCAGCACCGTGCGGGTCACTCCCGCGGTGTGGACGGCCGCGTAGTCCAGGACCACGACCGCGTCGTCGTACTCCTTGCCGACCGGCGGCAGGATGCCGGTGCGGCGGCGGCGCACGTTGGCGCGCAGGCTCTCCCGGCTCCACTCGACCGCCGAGTGGGCCTGCTCCACGAGCCGGTGCAGCCGCAGCGCCCGCTCGTGCCAGGTGCCGGCCTCGTCGGCGTCCCAGCGTCCTTCGGTCAGCCCGTCCGCCACGTCCCGCAGGATGTCGTGGGCCTCCTCGGTGGCGTCCCGCAGCACGGTACGGCTGTCACGCAGATACAGCGGCGGCCGGACCAGCGCGTTGACGGCGATGCCGACCACCGCGCCGAACAGCGCCTCGCCGAGCCGGGCCGCGGAGGTGGCGACGCCGACGGCCCCGCCGGTGAGGACGAACAGGGCGCCGGTGGCCGCGTAGATGCCCTGGCTGCCCAGGCGCCCCCAGTGGCCGAGCAGCATCGCCAGGGGCAGCACCACCGCCATCGCGATGACCGTGTCGTGCAGCAGCAGCCCGACCGCGGTGGCCACGACGGTGCCGGCCGCGATCGCGCCCAGCTGCTGCAGGCCGTGCGCGATCGACCGGTACACGGTCGACTCCACCAGCACCACGGCCACCCACGGTGCGACGAACGCCACCGGCGCGTGCAGCCACCAGCCCGCCACCGCCCAGGCCACCCACGCGGCCAGCGCCGCCTTCAGCGCCTGGACGGCCAGATCCCGCTCCCGGCACGGCCCGGCACAGGCCAGGCGCACCCCGTTCGCCGCGGCGAGCAGATCACGCCGGAACGTCTGCCATGTCACTCGTATCGCACGCACGCCGTCCCGGGTGCCACCCGGGACGGCGGTCCATACCGCCCGTCCGACTCGCATACCGTCCGGGCGACCGGTGCCGAACCGGCACCGCGCATCCCGCTCGCGGGCGACGGCACCCGCCGGTTCACCCTTCCCCGGTCGCCCGCCCCGCCCCGGTCCAGGCCGCCTCGCGCAGCCGCAGCAGCCGCAGACCGTTGAGGCCGACGAGGACCGCGACTGCGGGCACGGCGGCCGGCTCGTCGCGCACGATCACCGCGTCGGCGGTCTCCAGGGCCGGGTCCGACCCGGCGCGACCCAGCGCGATGCCGGTGTGCGCGGCGGCCGGGTCGGGCGCGTCGTTGACGCCGTCACGCTCCCTCGACCAGGCCGTCCGTCACATCGAGCACCTGCGCCCGGGGCTCAGTGACGCCACGGACGCCGAGGGGCCGGAGGAGGCGCCGCTCGGCACCGCCCGTCCAGGCGTCCGCGGCGTCACGGCGCGGCCGGCTCGCGCACCATGAACACGTCGACCGGATCCTCGGTCTCGCGCGTGAACCCGAGCCGCTCGTACAGCCGCCGGGCCGGACTGCCCTGCAGCACGTTCAGCCGGACCAGGGTGCCGTCGCGGTCGCACCGCTGGAGAAGCTCACCCAGTACGGCCGCACCGATGCCGCCGCCCTGCACGTGCGGGGCCAGATAGAAGTGCTCCAGCCAGTGGGCGTCCTCGGCCGGCCGCAGCGCCACGCAGCCGGCGAACGCGCCGCCCACCTCGATCACCCAGGTGTGCGCCGGCACGAAGCCGTCCCGCAGCCGCTGCCGGACACGGTGCTCGTCGTACCGCCCGAGCCGCTCCAGATCGGCCCGCAGCACGACGGCCCGCAACTCGGCCACCGCCTCGACGTCCGCCGCCGAAGCCGGCCGGATCCCCCACTCCATCATGATCGCCAGGCTACGGGCCCGACTCCGCACGGCGGCGGTCGACATGGAAGGACGCCGAACCGTCACGGCGGTACCGCGCGCAGGGCGTTCAGCACCGCCCAGACCACGGAGACGAACGGAACGGCCACCACCGCGCCGATCACCCCCGCGAGGATGCTGCCCGCGATGACGGACACGGCGACGACGAGCGGATGCAGCTGTACCGCCCAGCTCAGCACCAGCGGATGCAGCACATGCCCCTCCAGCTGGCCGATCACGACGACGAGGGCCAGCACGGCCGCGGCCGTGAGCGGCCCGCGCCCGGCGAGCGCGACGATCGTCGCGACCCCGAGCGCCACCGGCGAGCCCACCAGCGGCACGAACGCGGCGAAGAACTCCAGCAGGGTCAGCGGCAGCGCGAGCGGTACCCGCAGCACGAGCAGGACCACACCGACCAGCACGGCGTTGGTGGCCGCCACGATGATGATGCCGCGCGTGTACCCGGCGAAGGTCCGCCAGGCCGCGCGCCCTGCCCGGTCCCAGGCCGGGCGGGCACTGCTCGGCAGCAGCCTGTCGCGCGTCCAGTCCCACAGACGCTCGCCGGAATGGATGAAGAACACCGAGGCGAACAGCGCGAGCGCCCCGCCCGTGACCAGCTCGACCACCCGGCCGAACTCGCTGACCGCGCTGCTGAGCAGAGCCGACCGGTGCGAGGTGACATAGCGCGTCACCTGGTCCTGCAGTTCGGAGAGCCTGCCGGGACCCATCCGGAACGGCGGCCGTTGCAGCCACTCCTCGATCCGGTGCACACCGCCGCGGAAGTCACCTACCAGCCGGGTCCACTCACCCGCCACCGCGTTGCCCACCAGGGCGAGCAGGGCCAGCAGGAGCAGCAGGCTGCCCACGAGGGCCACGGCCACGCTCAGCGGTCTCGGCAGCACCCGGCTCAGCAGATCGGTGAGGGGGCGCAGCACGGACGTCACGACCAGCGCCAGGAAGAGGGCGACGGCGATGAGCTGGAAGCTGCCGAGAAGGCCGAACACCCCGTAGACGACGATGGCGACGAGAATGAGCCGCCAGGCGTAGGCCGCGCCGATCCGCAGCCACGGCACCGTCCGTTCGGCCGCCGTCTTCGGGCCGGGGCGCGGGGACGCCGGGAGCCGCACGGAGTACGCGGGCCGGCTGCCCAGCACCGCGCGCCCCGCCCGGCGTCCGCCTCCCGGCCCGGCCGCCCGCCCACGCGCATCGCCCACCATCGCTCCCGCCCGCTCTCCGTCCCGTTCGCTGACGGTCGGTCACATCTAGAGAACGGTAAGCGCAAGCCGGAGGAGCGGCCGGTGCAACGCGCCCGCGTCCGGCTTTCACCGGCGGGGGCTCATCATCGCGGTGCTGCTGCTTCCCGTCCCCGGCGTCCTGCTGTACGGCCTGGGCCAGGTCGAGAACCGGTGGGTGGTGCGGCCCGGGCCTCCCGGCACGCGCGTCCCCGCCGGCACCGTCGTGCGAGGTCGGACCGTCACTGGCCCGGCCGCGTGGCCTCCGATCCGCTGTGGGTCGGGCAGGCTGTCGACCTGCGGAGCGTCAGTGCTGCGTCGGCCCCCGGTGCGTCGCCTCGGTGGGCGCTTGCGCCCGCATCGAACCAGCGACGCGCGGCGCGGTCACGCCGTGCCGGTCCGTGCGCAAGAGCACCCGTGCGCGAGCGACGGTGCGCTCAGCCGGGCTCCCCGGTGTCCTCGGTCGCGCGGCCCACCGGCAGCAGCTCGCGGATGTCCGCGGGAAGCGCGCCTGCCATCCGCTCGGTCAGTTCCGGGGCCAGTGCGGCGTCGAGCACCTCCAGCACGGCGGCGGCCTCCAGCAGCGCCGTGTCCTCGTCGGTGCCGGCGCGGTCGGCGATGCGGCCGGCGAAGGCGGTCAGCCCGAACCGCTCGCCCGCCACGCCGGAGCCCGCCCCGGACGTGTCGGCCGCCTCCCGCATCGCCGCCGCCATGTCGTGCGGCAGCTGGGCGGCCACGTGCCGGGCCAGCCCGGCCGGCAGCCGTTCCGACAGTGTGGTCACGACCGCGTGCGCGGCCCGCTCGGCAGAACCCCGGTCGGGCAGGTGGGCGAGCGCCTGCACCTTGCCGATCATCTCGTCGTGATGCATGAGGCCGGTCCCTTCGTCAGGAAGTCCCCTCGACGCGCTGCACCGAGTACCCCGTGCCCGCCGACTCCGACCAGCGGGTACGCGAACGGCTACCGGGGTCAGCCCTCGGCCGTCCGCTGGGTCCAGGTCCAGGCGTACTGCAGCCAGTCCGCCACCGTCAGCGCGCCGAGGCCGCCGCAGACCAGCCGCGTGAACCGGGGCGCCGCCGCGTAGGAGCACATCAGGGCACCCGCGGCCCAGGCCGAGACGCAGAACGGGCAGGACACCAGATCGCCGACCGCCCGCCGGACCCCGCTGCCCCGGGGCTCGTCCACGACCTCGCTCGCCTCGCCGTCGTCGGCGCGGCGCGTGAACGGCGCCCGGACGAAGCTGGTGATCTTGTCCCGGGCGAGCAGGCGCGACGCCTTGTACGTCGCCGTGCCCAGCAGCACCACGTCCCACGGCGGCACCTCCTGCGGCAGCCGCACGCCCCGGTGCCGGGCCAGCAGCACGAAGGTGCCGGCGCTCGCCGCGAACACGGAGGCGAGGGCGGCGTAGCCGCCCAGCGGGACTTCGTCCCGGTCGTCGTAACGTGCGGCATCCGTCGTCATGAGATCTCCCGGACCTCCCTCTGCGTCGTCCACCTTGCGGCGGGCCCGCCCCGGGTTCCCCGGAGCGCGGCGGCGACACGCGACGAGCGGCGCCCGGGGAGGCCCGGCGGCTGGGTGCCCACCAGCGGGCGACGTGGCGCGGAACGCGGCGGGCGACGTGGGGGAGGCCACATATGACCTGGTTCGCACCCCCTCCCTGACCGGCCGGGTGCCGGGCTACCGTTGCGAGGAGCCCTGTTCCCCTCGTACCTCGGACGGCCCGGCTGTGCTCACTGATCTGTCCCCCCTCATCGCCGCGACGGCGCGCTGGCTGACGGTCGCCTACCCGGCGTGCGGCGGCGCGCTGGCCTCCGCCCTGTGCGAGGCGCAGGCCCGGCAGGCCGTGACCGTCGCCGCGTGGCTGCGGTACCCGACCGAGATCGACGCGGCCCTGGTCACCATGGCGGGGCCCGGTGGCACGGCCCGCCTCGACTGGATCACCGGAGCCGAGCCGACGGGTGACGAGCCGCCCGCGGAGTGGGCCTGGCGCACCTGGGTGGACGAGGTCGTGGCCAGCTGGGCGGCGGGCCTGCTGACCGACCCCGAGCTGGCCGGACTCGCCGTCGACGCACTCGCCGACGGTGAGCACGCCTCGGGCGCCCCGGTCGAGTTCCGGCGCCTGGTCGACCCCGACGACGGCGACCGGCGCGCCGCCGCCCTGCTGCGCCACCCCGACCTCCTCGCCCCCGTGGCGGGACTCCACCACGGCCAGCTCCTGGACCGGCTCAGGCCGGGCAGCGCCCTCGCCGCCTGACCGCCCACGCCGACGCCCCTTGCCGGGGACGCCGCGGAGCCGACACGGCGGCGGCCCGCCCCGTGCCGCCCGGACGGCGGCCGACGCACCGGCTGCCGCCGGGTAAGGCTCGGCCATGACGTTCAAGAATCCCGTGCAGCGCGGCGGCTCACGCCGCGGCCGGTTCGAGCAGTTCGCCGAGTACGCCTCCAACTTCACCAGCTCCCCGGTCTTCTTCCTCTTCTGCCTGCTCCTGGTCGGATTCTTCGTCGCGGCCCACGCCGCGCACCTGCCGCTCGAACTGCTGCTGCTCGCGGGCGAGTCCATGACCGCGGTGGCCCTGCTGCTCCTGGCGCTGCTCAAGAACGCCGAGATGCGCGCCGAGCACGCCATCCAGCGCAAGCTCGACGCGATCGCCGCGGCCCTGCTGGAAGCGCACGCGGACAAGCACGGCCGGGCGTTCGAGGACCTGCGCAATGCGATCCGGATGGAGGAAGAGACCTGACCTGGGCGGAGGAAACGCCGCCGTGGTTCTTCACGGCACCCCGTACAGGGACGAACATGCCGTGTCATGGACATTCTGCTCGTCGCCAGCGCGTTCAACAGCCTCTCCCAGCGCCTGTACGCCGAACTGTCGGACCACGGCCACCGCGTGGACGTCGTACTCGCCTCGCACGGCCCCGAACCGGTCCGGGCCGCCGTACGTGAGCTGCGGCCGGAACTGATCGTCGCGCCGATGCTCAAGACGGCCCTGCCCGAGGACGTGTGGCGGGAGCACACCTGCCTCATCGTGCACCCGGGACCGCCCGGTGACCGCGGCCCGTCCTCGCTGGACTGGGCCATCGCCGCACAGGCGCCCCGATGGGGCGTGACCGTGCTCCAGGCGGAGGCGGCGATGGACGCGGGCGCGATCTGGGCGGCCGAGCCGTTCCCCGTGCCGGCCGTCGGCAAGAGCGACCTCTACCGCAACGAGGCCTCCGACGCCGCCGTGACCGCCGTCCACACGGCCGTACGACGCTACGCCGAAGGCTCCCACAAGCCCCTCCCGCAGACCCACGAGTCGATCAGTGTCGTCTGGCGCGACCCCTTCCGGCAGGACCGGCGGCGCATCGACTGGCAGCGCGACGACACCGCGACCGTCCTGCGCAAGCTCCGCGGCGCCGACTCACAGCCAGGTGTCCTGGACGACGTCCTCGGCCGGGAGGTGTTCCTGCACGGCGGCCACCCCGAGGACCGGCTGCGCGGCCGAGCCGGCGAGCTGCTGGCACAGCGCGCGGGCGCCGTCTGCCGGGCCACCCGCGACGGCGCGGTCTGGATCCCCGAACTCCGCCCCCGCAAGAACTCCGGCGACCCCGCCCCCTTCCGGCGCCCGGCCGCGTCCGTCGTCGCCGCCTTCACGGGCGAGGGCACACCGCGCCTGCCCGAAGCCCCCGTCCCGTTCGAACTGCCCCCGGACCGGCGCACCTGGACCGACATCCGCTACCGGCAGCGCGCCGACGTCGGCTTCCTGTCCTTCTCGTTCCCCGGCGGCGCGATGAGCACCGACCAGTGCCGCCGGCTGCTCGCCGCCTACGAGTTCGCGCTCACCCGCCCCACCCGCGTCCTCGTGCTCGGCGGAACCCGCGACTTCTTCTCCAACGGCATCCACCTGAACGTCATCGAGGCGGCCCCCGACCCGGCCGAGGAGTCCTGGGCCAACCTCAACGCCATGGACGACCTCGTCGAGGCGGTGCTGCGCACCACCGACCGGCTGGTGGTGGCCGCGCTCGCCGGCAACGCGGCCGCCGGCGGCGCCATGCTCGCCCTCGCCGCCGACCAGGTCTGGTGCCGCACCGGCACCGTCCTCAACCCGCACTACCGGCGCATGGGCCTGTACGGCTCGGAGTTCTGGACGTACACCCTGCCCCGCCGCGTCGGCCCGGAGCACGCCCGCCGGCTGACCACCGACGCCCTGCCGGTCAGCGCGGCCGGCGCCCACCGGCTCGGACTCGCCGACCGGCTCGTACCGGCCGCGCCGCACGACTTCACGGCCGGCGTCGAGCGACTGGCGGCGGAACTCGCCACCGACCCGGACCTGGACCGGCACGTCGCCGCCAAGGGCGCGGCACGGGCGTCGGACGAACGCGAACGCCCGCTCGCCGCCCACCGGCACGACGAACTCGCCCGCATGCATGCCATCTTCTTCGACCCCCGCGCCCCCTACCACGCCCTGCGTTCGGCCTTCGTCCGCAAGACGCCGAGCGGCTCACCCCGGCCCCTCGCCGCACCCGCCGGGGACGTCCGATGAGGCCGCGGCTCCTGGTGGCCGGCGTCGGCAACATCTTCCTCGGCGACGACGCCTTCGGCCCCGAGGTGATCCGCGCCCTCGAATCCCGCCCGCTGCCGCCCGAGGTCCGGGTGCACGACTACGGCATCCGCGGCATGGACCTCGCCTACGCCCTGCTGGACGGCTGCGCCACCGCCGTCCTGGTCGACGCGGCCCCCCGCGGCCACCGCCCCGGCACCCTCTCCCTGATCGAAGCGGAACCGCCCGACGGCACCGTCCCGCCCGAGGCCCACGGCATGGACCCGGCGAAGGTACTGGCCCTGGCCGCGCACCTGGGCGACGAGCCCCTGCCCCGGGTGCTCGTCCTGGCCTGCGAGCCCCAAGCGCTGCCGAGCGGCGACGACGACCTCCTTCCGGACCTCAGCGCACCGGTGCGGGAAGCCGTCCACCGGGCCGTGGACGCGCTGCACGCGCTGGTCCCGGTCCTGCTCGCCGATCCCGCCGCTCCCGTACCTTCGTTGGGCCGCCCGATGGAATCCGGGACCCGGCACACGGCTGCGCTGCCCGGCACGGCGCCCGCCGGCGCCGAAGATCGGTGAGACCCCGGGCCGTACGCGACGCGGCCCGGGCTCCACCTCCACATCCGAGGAGCAGCGCCCATGTGCCGGTCCGACGTCAGACAGGCCGTCCTGGCGAAGAACGACGACCTCGCCGCGCACCTGCGCGGCGACCTCGCCCGGCAGGGCGTGAGCGTCGTCAACCTGCTGTCCAGCCCGGGCAGCGGCAAGACCGAACTCCTCGGCCGGGTCCTGGCCCAGGCGGTGGAGCGCGGCGTGCCGGTGGCCGCGCTGACCGCGGACCTGGCCACCGAGAACGACGCCGTCCGGCTGGCCCGCTCCGGCGCGCCCGTCCAGCAACTGCTCACCGACGGGCTCTGCCACCTGGAGGCCCGTCAGGTCCGCGCCCGGCTGGACGGCTGGCTGCCGCCGGACACCTCCGTGCTCTTCGTGGAGAACGTCGGCAACCTCGTCTGCCCGGCCGCCTACGACCTCGGCGAGACCCTGCGGATCGTGCTGATGGCCGTCACCGAGGGCGAGGACAAACCGCTGAAGTACCCCACCGCCTTCGGCTCCGCCCATCTGGTCGTCATCACCAAGACCGACCTGGCCGAACCGGCCGGCTTCGACGAGGCCGCCTTCCGGGCGAACGTGCACCAGGTCAACCCGGGCGTGGAGATCGTACGGTCCTGCGCCCGCACCGGCGTCGGCGTCGGCACCCTTCTCGACCGCGCCCTCGCCGCGCGGGACGGAGCCCCGCCGCACCGGCCGCCCCTCGCCCCGCGTCCGCACGGCCATCACCACCCCGAGTCCGCCCCCGTCGCATGACCGCCCCCGCCACCGGCCTCGTCCGCCGCAGACTCACCGTGCGCGGCACCGTCCAGGGCGTCGGCTTCCGCCCGCACGTGCACCGCCTGGCCGCCGGTCTCTCCCTCGCCGGATTCGTCGGCAACACCGGTGACGGCGTGGTCATCGAGGTCGAGGGGCCGGCGCGCGAGGTGGACCGCTTCTGCGACCGGCTCGCCCGCGAAACACCGCCCCTGGCCGCCGTCACCGGCATCGCCGGGGAAGACCTGCCCCCCACGGGCGACCCCGGCCCCTTCACCATCCGCACCACCGAGCGGGCCACCGGGCGCACCCAGCTGCCGCCCGACACCGCGACCTGCGCCGACTGCCTGCGCGAACTGTCCGACCCGGCCGACCGCCGCCACCGGCACCCCTTCGTCACCTGCACCCACTGCGGCCCCCGCTTCACCATCGCCACCGGCATGCCGTACGACCGCGCGGCCACGACCATGGCCGCCTTCCCGATGTGCCCCGCCTGCGCCCGGGAGTACGGCGATCCGGCCGACCGGCGCTTCCACGCCCAGCCCGTCGCCTGCCCCGACTGCGGCCCGAGGCTCCGCCTCGCCACGGCCGACGGCACCGGTGTCCGCCCGGCCCGCGACGCGGCCGCCCTCGCGGCCGCCCGGGCCCTGCTCGCCGCCGGACGGATCGTCGCCGTCAAAGGCGTCGGCGGCTACCACCTGGCCTGCGACGCGACGAACACCCGGGCCGTCACCACCCTGCGCGGCCGCAAGGAGCGGGGCGGCAAGGCCTTCGCGGTGATGTGCGCGGACCTGCCCACGGCCGAGCGGATCGCGGTCCTCACCGACGCCGAGCGGGCCGCTCTCACCAGCGCCCGCCGCCCCATCGTCCTGCTGCGCCGCCGCGCACCGGAGTCCGGCCCTCCACTCGCCGCCCAGGTCTGCCCGGGCAGCCCGCACGTCGGCGTCATGCTGCCCTACACCCCCCTGCACACCCTCCTCCTCGGGCTGCCCGGCGATCCGCCCGGCCCCCGGGTACTGGTCATGACGAGCGGCAACCGCTCCGGCGAGCCCATCGTCACCGACGACGCCGAGGCGCTCGCCCGGCTGGCCGGCCTGGCGGACGCCTGGCTCAGCCACGACCGGCCCATCGCCTCGCCCTGCGACGACTCCCTGCTCCGGGTCCGCCCCGACGGCACCGAACAGGTACTGCGCCGCTCCCGCGGATACGTCCCCCGCCCCCTGCGTCTGCCGATCCCGGTACGGCCCACGCTCGCGGTCGGCGGCGACCTCAAGAACGTCCCCTGCCTGGGCGAGGGCGACCACGCCTGGTTCGGACCGCACATCGGCGACATGGGCGACCTGGCCACCCTGGAAGCCGCCGACCGCGCCGAGCGGCACCTCACGCGCCTCACCGGAGTCACCCCACGGCTGGTGGCCGCCGACCGGCACCCCGGCTACCACTCGACCGCCCGGGCGCGCCGCCGCGCCTCCCGGCTCGGCCCGCGACCCCCCGTCCTGGTCCAGCACCACCACGCCCACATCGCCGCCGCGATGGCCGAGCACGGCCTCGACGGCACCACGCCCGTGATCGGCGTCGCCTTCGACGGCACCGGGTACGGCGACGACGGCACCGTGTGGGGCGGCGAGATCCTGCTCGCCGACTACACCGGCTACCGGCGGTTCGCCCACCTGACCCCCGCCCCGCTCCCCGGCGGCGACGCCGGGGTGGCCAACCCCTGCCGGCTGGCACTGGCCCGGCTCTGGGCCGCGGGGCTGGCGTGGGAACCGCAGCTGCCGAGCGTCGTCGCCAGCTCGGACACCGAACGCGCGGTACTGCGTCGGCAGCTGGAGCGGCAGGTGGCCTGCGTTCCGACGTCCAGCATGGGGCGGCTCTTCGACGCGGTGTCGTCCCTCGTGGGCATCTGCCATCGCGCGGGACACGAGGCACAGGCCGCGATGGAGCTGGAGGCGGCGGCGACCGAGGCCAGGGACGCGGATGCGGTGGCGTACCCCTTCGGTCTCAGCGGGGGCGGCAGCCTCGCGTGCAGCCCCGAGCCGATGCTGACGGCACTGCTCGCGGACCAGCGCCGGCACACCCCCGCCCCCGTACTCGCGGCCCGCTTCCACCGCGGCGTCGCACGGGCCGTCGCCGAGATCTGCCGACGTGCCCGCGCGGCCGGCGGCCTGACGACCGTCGCCCTCACCGGGGGCGTCTTCGCCAACGCCCTGTTGGAGGGGGAGTGCGCCGCGCTGCTCGCCGCGGACGGGTTCACGGTGCTGCGGCACCACGAAGTCCCGCCGAACGACGGCGGGCTGGCGCTCGGCCAGCTGATGGTCGCGGGAACAGCAACCAACCACGAGACGGAGTGACCCATGTGTCTGGCAGTGCCCGGCAAGGTCGTGTCCATCGACCATCGTGCCGACCCCCTGACCGGGCTGATCGACTTCGGCGGGGTGCAGAAGCAGGCGTGTCTGGAATACCTGCCCGACGTGCGGGTGGGGGAGTACGTGATCGTCCATGTCGGGTTCGCGCTGCAGCGCCTGGACGAGGAGTCGGCCCGGGCCTCCCTGGAGCTGTTCGAACAACTGGGGCTGCTCGAGGAGGAGTTCGGCGACGCCTGGGAGCAGGCGGCACGGCAGGAGAGCGGGAGTGAGGCCCGGTGAAGTACATCGACGAGTTCAACGACCCGGACCTGGCGCGCCGGCTGCTGGACGAGATCCGCGCCACGGTCACCCGGCCCTGGGCCCTGATGGAGGTGTGCGGCGGCCAGACCCACTCCATCATCCGCCACGGCATCGACCAACTCCTGCCGGAACAGGTCGAGTTGATTCACGGGCCCGGCTGTCCGGTGTGCGTCACGCCCCTCGACGTCATCGACCAGGCCCTGGAGATCGCCGCCCGGCCGGGCGTGATCTTCTGCTCCTTCGGGGACATGCTCCGCGTGCCCGGCAGCGACCGGGACCTGTTCCGGGTCAAGGGCGAGGGCGGTGACGTACGGGTCGTGTACTCACCGCTCGACGCCCTGGACCTCGCCCGCAGGAACCCGGACCGCCAGGTGGTGTTCTTCGCCATCGGCTTCGAGACGACCGCCCCCGCCAACGCCATGGCGGTGCACCAGGCCCGCCGCCTCGGCCTGGACAACTTCAGCCTGCTGGTCTCCCACGTCCGGGTCCCTCCGGCGATCGAGGCCATCATGACGGCCCCCAGCTGCCGGGTGCAGGGCTTCCTCGCCGCCGGGCACGTGTGCAGCGTGATGGGCACCGCCGAGTACCCGGACCTGGCCGAGAAGCACCGCGTGCCGATCGTGGTGACCGGCTTCGAGCCGCTGGACATCCTCGAGGGCATCCGCCGCGCCGTCCACCAGCTGGAACGCGGCGAGCACCGGGTGGAGAACGCCTACGCGCGTGCCGTACGCGACCAGGGCAACCCGGCCGCCGTACGCATGATCGAGGAGGTGTTCGAGGTCGCCGACCGCAATTGGCGCGGCATCGGGCGGATCCCGGCCAGCGGCTGGCGCCTGACCGACGCCTTCCGCGCCTACGACGCCGAGCACCGCTTCGACGTCACCGGCATCCGTACCGAGGAACCCGCCGTGTGCCGGGCCGGCGAGGTCCTGCAGGGGCTGATCAAGCCGACCCAGTGCGAGGCGTTCGGCAAGGCCTGCACCCCGCGCACCCCGCTCGGCGCCACCATGGTCTCCAGCGAGGGGGCCTGCGCGGCCTACTACCTGTACCGCCGGATGAACGCCGCCCCGGCACAGCAGGGATCCCGCATCCCGCAGGAGGAGATGAACCCCGTTGGCTGACCTCGCCACCGAAGTCACCGCAGACACCGAAGTGACCGGAGTCACCCAAGTCACCGGAGTCACCGCAGACACCGAAGCCGCCGTGCCCGCCGCGACGGTCGTCGACCCCGCCGGCTGGAGCTGCCCCGTGCCCCTGCGCGACCAGCCGGTCGTCGTCATGGGCCACGGCGGAGGCGGCGCCCTGTCCGCCGAACTGATCGAGCAGGTCTTCGCCCCCGCCTACGGCAACCCCACCCTGGCCGCCCTCACCGACTCGGCCGTCCTCGAGCTGGGCGGCGCACGCCTCGCCTTCTCCACCGACTCCTACGTCGTACGGCCGCTGTTCTTCCCCGGCGGCAGCCTCGGCGACCTCGCCGTCAACGGCACCGTCAACGACCTGGCGATGAGCGGCGCACGGCCCGCGTTCCTGTCCACCGCCTTCATCCTGGAGGAGGGCGTGGAACTGGCCGTCGTCGAGCGCGTCGCGCGTGCCGTCGGTGCGGCGGCCGAGGCGGCGGGTGTCACGGTCGCCACCGGTGACACCAAGGTCGTGGAGTCCGGGCACGGCGACGGCGTCTACGTCACCACCGCCGGCGTCGGCCTCGTACCCGACGGAGTCGACATCCGCCCGCAGCGCGCCCGGCCGGGCGACGCCGTCATCGTCAGCGGTCCCATCGGCCTGCACGGCGTGGCCATCATGAGCGTGCGGGAGGGCCTGGAGTTCGGGATCGAGATCGCCTCCGACACCGCGCCCCTGGCGGACCTGGTCGCCACCATGCTGGCGGTCACCAAGGACATCCACGTCCTGCGCGACCCCACCCGCGGCGGCCTCGGCGCGTCCCTCAACGAGATCGCCCGCGCCTCCGGCACCGGAGTGCGGCTGCGCGAGCGTGCCGTCCCCGTCCCGGACGAGGTCGCGAACGCCTGCGGCTTCCTCGGCCTGGACCCGCTGTACGTGGCCAACGAGGGCCGTCTCGTCGCCTTCGTGCCCCCCGAGCACGCCGAGGCCGTCCTCGCGGCGATGCGCGCGCACCCCCAGGGTGCAGGCGCCGCCCTCGTCGGGGAGTGCGTGGCGGACCACCCGGGCATGGTCGTCGTCGCCACCGGCCTCGGCGGCACCCGGGTGGTGGACCTGCCCCTCGGGGAGCAGCTGCCCCGCATCTGCTGAACCCCCCGGTCCGGCCCCCCGGCCCCGACTCAGGTCGGGGCCGGGACCGGCTCGACCCCCGTGATCTCCAACTCCCGTCCGCTGCGCAGCTCCTGCGAGGGCCGGTCGCAGCGCGGGCACCAGAAGAACGGCGGCATGCCGACCGTGAACTCCTCGGCACACCCACCGCACCAGGCCCGCGCGGTGACCTGCTCCACGACCAGCCGCGCCCCGGCGAGCGCCGTGCCGTCGCGCGCCACCTCGAAGGCGAAGTGCAGCGCGTCGGGCACGACGCCGGCCAGCTCGCCGACCCGGACGGTCACCGACGACACACCGTCCGCGCCGTCCGAGCGGGCGATCTCCTGCGCCTGTTCCACGATCGCGGTCGCGATCGACAGTTCGTGCACGGCGGCCCTCAGGGGTAGCGGCGGTTCGCGCGGAGGCCACCGGTCATCCGGTAGATCCTCACCTCGCGGACCATGCCGGGCAGTTCCTTGACGAACAGAGCCAGCAGCAGACCGCCCACCAGGCCGGCCTGTGCGATCAGCACCTGACGTCCGGACAACGCCGACCTCGCCGTGCTCTTTGTTCGGCAGCGCTTCATCGCGGTCACTCTTTGCCCTCTCATCCCGGTGAGATGTTCGGCATGGCGTCCAGCAGGGCGTCGTGCCGCTTCCAGTGGATCCCGGTGGAGCGACGGGCGTCGGAGGTGCCGTCCTCATGGAATCCGGTCTGATGGTGGTGCGGGCCCCTGTTGCCCTGGTGCAGCCCGCGTACGTGCGCGGGGGTGTCGGGCCTCGCCTGGGGGCGGCCCACTCGGATGGTGCCCATGATCGATCTCCTTCCAGGTCCTCACGACCGCTCGGTGAGCTGCGCGAAGAACCGTTCCACGGCCGGCCACACCCGACCGCCACCGGACAGGCCCCGCCACTCGCGGCGGACCAGGGCGACCATCCGGTAGCAGTCGTCGACCGGCACGATCCAGTGTTCGTCGAGGCCGCGCACGGTGTTCACCAGCAGCGCCTCCACCCCGGGTGCCATGCCGGCGAGCTGCGGAAACGTGGTGGTCAGCCGCTGCCAGGCCGCCGCGTCCACCTCCCACCGCATCGCCCCGGCCGGACTCGGGCCCTGTGCGGTGACCGTGCCGTCGTCGTGCGGCACGAAGAACACCAGTCCCACCGGCACGCCCAGCACCCCGGTGTCCACGGACGGCAGCCGCACCCGGCGCCGGGGCACGAGCCGGTACCGGCCCCGGCCCGCCCCGTCCTCGGCGAACAGCACCGAGCACGGCCCGCACACGCACCGCACCTCCGCGGCCCCGGTCTCGTACAGGTGCGGGTGGTCGCCCGGCACGTGGGCGGCGCACAGCTCGCAGCGTTCGGCCTCGGCCGCCGCCGCCCGGTCGGCGGCCGAGCGGATCACCCGGGCCAGCGCTCCGTCCACGGTCACCGTGCCTCCTGCGGCCGCGGCGCGGCCCGGCGCGTGAGCGTGGTCAGGGGCACGAACGCCGGAGCCGCCCGTCGTTCGTCGGCGCCCGACACCGTCTCCACCGCCGTCAGCTCCGGCGCGGCGGCCAGCACCGCGGCCCGCACCGCCTCGACGACGTCGGCGGTGCCGCCGCCGCATCCGCCGCCGCAGCCGCCGCCCGTGCTCAGCCGCACCCGGCCCACCTGCCCGTCCACGCCCGCCCACGCCAGATCGCCGCCGCGTTCGCGCACCGCGGGCCGCAGCCGCTCGACCGCACGGGCGGCCCGCCGCTCCGCGGGCTCGGGATGGATGGCGTGCAGCACCAGCAGGTGCCCGAGCAGCTCGTCCTCGACGAGGCGTTCCCGCTGCGGCGCGTCGGTGCCGTCCAGTACCCGGGCGAGCGCCTCGCCGTAGACCTCGGTCAGCAGGGTCACCGCCTCCAGCGCCGGGCCGCGGACCGGCTCCAGCTCGGCCAGCACCGTGTCGAGCCGGGCGAGCCGTGCCTCCACGGCCGGGTCCGGGAGCCGTACGGCGGTGTCAGCCATGGCTCGCTCCGTACGTCGGCGAGTGCACCGTGGTCAGTGTCTTGCCCTTGCCCATGTACATGTGGACCCCGCACGGCAGACACGGGTCGAAGCTGCGGACGGTGCGCATGATGTCGACGCCCTTGAAGTCGTCGGGCCCGTTCTCCTCGAAGATCGGCTGTCCCTGGACGGCGTCCTCGTACGGGCCGGGGGTGCCGTAGATGTCGCGGGGGCTGGCGTTCCACGGGGTGGGCGGGTACGGGTGGTAGTTGGCGATCTTCTTGTCCCGGATCACCAGGTGGTGGGAGAGCACACCGCGCACCGCCTCGTGGAAGCCGCAGCCGATCGCCTCGTCCGGCACCTCGAAGTTCTCGAAGACCTTGGTGTCCCCGTCGCGGAGCATGCCCATCGCCTCCTCCAGGAACTGCAGGGCCATGGCAGCGGCATAGGCGACGAAGTACGGGCGGGCACGGTCCCGCTCGATGGTGTTGCTCCACTTCGGGATGTGCCACTCCAGCGTGGTCTCCGGCAGCGACTCGCCTTTGGGCAGGGAGATGCGCACGCTGTTGCCGGTGGCCTTCACGTACGGCGTGTCGACCAGGCCGCTCAGCGCGGTCGACCACAGCCGGGCGAGCGGGCCGCCGCCGGTGTCCAGCGCCAGATGCTGGCCGGACTCCGGGTGGTACCAGCGCGGGCTCATCACCCAGCTGTAGTTGCCGTCGAAGTCCCGCTTCTGCGGCACCGGGACGGTCGTCTGGTTCCACGGGTGCCGCATGTCGACCGGGTTGCCGAGCGGGTCGTGGGTGACGAAGGGCTGCTCGTTGACCCAGTCCTCGTAGAAGGAGCTGCCCAGCATGATGCGCAGGCCGAGGTTGATGTCGATGAGGTCGTTGGTGACCAGCTTGCCGTCCACGATGATGCCCGGGGTGACGTACATCGCCTTGCCCCACCGGTTCATGTTCTCGTAGCGGTAGTCGACCACGTCCGGGTTCTGCCAGGCGCCCCAGCAGCCCAGCAGGATGCGGCGCTTGCCGACCTCCTCGTAGCCCGGCAGGGCCTCGTAGAAGAAGTCGAAGACGTCGTCGTTCATCGCCACCGCCTTCTTCACGAAGTCGATGACGCGCATCAGCCGGGCGAGGTAGTCGGTGAAGGTGTTCGGCTGCGGCATCGTGCCGACGCCTCCCGGGTACAGCGTGGACGGGTGGACGTGCCGCCCCTCCATCAGGCAGAACATCTCCCGGGTGACCCGGCTGACCTTCAGCGCCTCCTTGTAGACCTCGCCCTCGAAGGGGTTGAAGGCCTTCATGATGTCGGCGATGGTCCGGTAGCCGTGGATGTCCCCCCGGGGCGCGGCGGTGCGTTCGGCGCGGGCCAGGACGGCGGGGTTGGTCGCCTTGACCATCGCCTCGCAGAAGTCCACGAACACCAGGTTGTCCTGGAAGATCGTGTGGTCGAACATGTACTCGGCGGCCTCACCGAGGTTGGTGATGTGCTCGGCCAGCTTCGGTGGCTTGACGCCGTAGGCCATCTGCTGGGCGTAGTTGGAGCAGGTGGTGTGGTTGTCGCCGCAGATCCCGCAGATGCGGGAGGTGATGAAGCCGGCGTCGCGCGGGTCCTTGCCCTTCATGAAGACCGAGTAGCCGCGGAAGAGCGACGAGGTGCTGTGGCACTCGACGACTTCCTGGTTGGCGAAGTCGATCTTGGTGTAGATGCCCAGGTTGCCGATGATCCGGGTGATCGGATCCCAGGACATGTCGACGATCTGGGCGGGCTTGCGTCCCGCGGTCCGGGACTCTGTGGTGGTCATGTGCGGTGGTGCCCTCGCTGTTCGGGTCGAGCGGTCTGTCGGGGAGGCGGGAAGGACGGCGTCACGCACGCCAGCGCGGGTCGTAACCGCTGGTCAGCTTGCGCTTGTTGTGGCGCCACTTCGGTTCGTGGTTCACCATGTCGTTGGTCATCCCGCGCAGCCGGCGCATGACGGCGCCGTACGGCTTGATGACCATGGACGACAGCGTGCCGCCGGGCGGCTCGTCCATGAACGGCATGAACGCGTCGGGGAAGCCGGGCATCGTGCAGCCGATGCAGATGCCGCCCACGTTGGGGCAGCCGCCGATCCCGGCCATCCAGCCCCGCTTGGGCACGTTGCAGTTCACGACCGGCCCCCAACATCCGGTCTTCACCAGGCACTTGGGCGAGTTGTAGTCGAGGCCGAAGTCGGCCTGCTCGTAGTACGAGCCCCGGTCGCAGCCCTCGTGCACGGTCTTCCCGAACAGCCACTGCGGGCGCAGCATGTGGTCCAGGGGCGGCGCGGGAGCGGCTCCGGCCGCGTGCTGGAGCACCCAGATCAGGGTCTCCATGAAGTTCTCCGGCTGGATGGGACAGCCGGGCACGTTGACCACGGGCAGCCCGGCCTGCGACGTGAAGTCCCAGCCGAGATAGTCCGCGAGCCCCATGCAGCCGGTCGGGTTGCCGGCCATCGCGTGGATGCCGCCGTACGTCGCGCAGGTTCCGGCCGCCACCACCGCCCAGGCCTTCGGCGCGAGTTGGTCGATCCACCAGTTCAGGGGCTGCGGCTCACCGGTGTCCGGGTCGTTGCCGAACGACGTCCAGTAGCCGTCGCCCTCGATGATGTTCTGGTTCGGGATCGAACCCTCGATGACGAGGATGAACGGGCTCAGCTCGCCACGGGCGGCCGCCCGGTACGGCGCCAGGAAGTCCTCGCCGCCCAGGCTCGGCGACAGCACCTTGTTGACGAGGTTCACCTTGGGCAGGCCCGGGATGAGGCCGAGCACCACGTCCTCGATGGAGGGCTGGTCCGCGGCGGTCAGCGAGACGGTGTCACCGTCACAGCTCATGCCTTCCGAGATCCAGAGGATGTGGATCTCGTCGAACCCCTTCCGCGCCTCGGCCCTGCTGGGCTCGCCGCGGACCTCGGTCGTACCGCTCTGTGTCGTCATGTCTGCGGCCTCCGTTGCAGCCGGTCTCGGAGTCGGTGGTGGGCTGCGGCCGACGGGGCCGCGTTCCGGTGGTCGTGCGCCGGCACCTCAGCAGCGTCCATCGAACCGTCCCTCCTCCGGCCGGTCGGCCGGGCGGGCGGGCCGCGGGGACTGCGGCCGGGGTGGCTGGACCGGACCCGGCGCGACCGCGCTTGCGAGCGGTTCGACCTCGTCGGGCCGGAAGTAGTGGAAGCGGCCGTACCAGCCGTGCAGTTCGGCCGCGGGGTCGTCGTCCACGGTGACGGCCAGGTGCACGCTGCCGTCCACGTCGTGGAAGACCGCGGCGACCTGTGCGGTCCGCCCGTCCAGGAACATGTCCTGGGCGTCGGCGCCCCGGCCGCGCGGACGCAGCCGGACCCGGCTGCCGCCGCCGACGCGCGCCCCGCCCACGAGCACCGTGTCGGTCGCCGGCGACAGTCCGTCGTCACCGCCCTCCTGCCACCAGGCGGGCCGCTCCGCGGCCGGCGTCCGCGCGGGGGTCAGGGAGCGGATGGTGCCGTGCAGCCGGGCGAACACCTCCGGGGGCATGGTGTCCACCCGGTCGAGGATCTGCGCGGCCCGCGGATCGGTGGCCCGCGCCTCGGCCTTCTCCTCGTCGGTCAGAAGCATCGTGCGCAGCGTCAGGATCTCGTCGATCTCGGCCGCGTCGTGCAGGTCGCCGGGGCTCTCCGGCGCCACCTGCGGATGATCCGGGAGGATGATCGGGGCGGAGAGCACGACGCCGCCGGTTCCGCTCTCCTGGGCGGCCCCGCCGAGTACGGGGAACGTGAAGGCGTTGCGGCAGCCGCGCACCTGCTCCGCGTACGCCGCGGGCGGATCGATCAGCGACACGAACTCCACGCCGTCCCCGCCGACCAGGGTGTGCGTGGCGATCAGTGCCTGCCGCAGCGCCTCACCGCGAGGTGCCGTGGGGTCCGCCGCGTCCCCGGAGTTCTCGGTGCGCACCCTCAGTCGGTACAGGTCCGGTGCGAGCGGCTCGGCCGTCACGGTCGTGCCGGCCCGCACCTCCCGGCGCCGCCGTACCGTCCGCCCCGCCCCCGACGGCAAGGGCGCGTACTCCGTGCCGGCGGGCGCTCCGACCGCGAAGGCACGTCCGCCCCGCAGCAATTCCGCCAGTGGCACCGTCAGCTCGGTCTCGCACGGCACCGCTTCCTCGAACGACAGATGGGTGACGCCGTCGTCCGTCCGCAGGGACTCGACCGGGCGGTGCCCCCCGCTCCCGTCGGCCGCCTCCACCTGCTTGTCCTGCATCTGCAGGTACCGCACCCGCACGCGTACGACCGCGTCGTCGCGCCGGACGCGCAGCAGACACTCCGTCCGCTGGTACCACGAGTCCGCCGAGCCGGAGATCCCGGGCGTGACCGGCTCGTCCCGCTCCACCCAGTTCCGGGGCAGCAGCACCCCGAACTGCCAGCGGACCCGGTTCTTCGGCGAGGACCGGCGATACGGATAGAGCAGGTAGCCCTCGTACAGTACGGCGTCCGCGACGGAACTCACCTGCGCGAAGCCGCCCTCGGGCGGCCCGTGCGCCGCGTCGGCCTCGTCCAGCACGGCAGCGCTCGCCGTGCCTGTCCCGCCGGCTCCGTCCGCCATGCCGCCGCCTCCTCGCCATCGGTGCACCGGGGCATCCCTTCCACCACGGTCACACCCCTCACGGACCCTCGCCCCTCCGGCGCATCGGCATTGCGCCGGTCAGGGGAACGGGGCGGGAGAGGGAGGTCCTGCCGGCCCGTGCTCCAGCCCGGCGGACGCGGTCCGTACGGCGTGCGCTCACTGCCCGGTCCTGGCCCGGGCCCGGGCCCATGCAGCGGGCGGCTGTGGGGCCGTGGGCGGGGGACCGGGGGTCCGGAGGCGGAGATTGGGGGATCGAGGGACCGGAGGACCGGAGTCGGAGAACGGGGGACCGGGGGTCGGGGGACCACAGGGCCGGGGGGACCGGGGGATCCGGAGTCGGGAGGCCGGGGGCCGGGGCCTAGGGCCTGGGGAACCGGAGGACCCGGAGTCGGGGAACCGGAGGACCCGGAGTCGGGGGACCGCTGGGCCGGGGGACCGGTGGATCCGGCGTCGGGGAACCGGAGGAACAGGGAACCGGAGGACCCGGAGACGGGGAACCGGAGGACCCGAAGTCGGGGAACCGGAGGGCCCGGAGTCGGAGGATCGGAGGACCGGTGGGACGGAAGCCGCCCCGGCGACGGGCGTGGGGGCGTGCCGGACCAAGCCCTGGAGAAGGCCGCCGCTCTCCTCGTGCGGGTCGTGGGGGGCGCGCGAGGTCGAGGCGGCAACGCACACCTCCCGTGCGACGGGATTCCGGTCGTCGGCCGGAGCCCGGGCTCAGTGGTGCAGCAGGTAGCGGGTGACCAGGGAACGGGCCCTGTCCGCTCCGATGCCCAGGGCACGCCCGAGACCTTCCCACCGCCGGTCGGTCTCCTCCTCGATCATGCAGGCCGCCTCCCGGCCGACACGGCTGGTCAGGCGGTCCAGCGCGGCCACGGCCCGCAGCGCGGCGGCCGGCGCGTCGTCGGCGAGCGCCAAGAGCCTGTCCTCGAGGTCGTCCATCAGCCCGGTCAGCTCGTCCGGCAGCGGCACCGTCCTGCGCTCGACCGCGCGGATGTGCTCGGCCCAGTCCTGGCGCGGACCCGAGACGTCCAGTTTCTCCAGGCCGTCCTCACCCAGCTCCGGCCAGGGGATCGGGACGCTCGGGCCGCGCCATCCGCATGCGCACGAGGCCCGGACCGCGTCCGCCCTCGGCCGGTTCGTCCTGCCGTCGTACGCCCACCACTCACACGTCTCGTGCAGGGTGGCACCGCTGCCGCCGTCGACATACGCGGGCTTCGGCTCGCTGCCGTCGGCCAGCACGGCCCCCACGATGCCCTCGTGGGACTCCCCGAACTCCTCATCCGTCCACCCCACGGCCGCCTCCCTCCCCCTCGCCGGTGCCTGCCATCGTCCCAGCCGGGGCGGCCGCCGGTGAGCGACTTCGCACAGGACGGCTTGTTCACGATCGTCCGCCCCGCCCGCCCTGGCCGCTCTGCCCGGCTCTCCCGCCTTGCCTGTCCCGGCCGCCCCCCCCCCGCGCCCGTGCGCCGTGCATGGCTCGTCCGTGTTCAAATCTCGACGAACGAACCGGTGTTCGGTCCTCTGTCGGGTGCGGCCGCGCGCCCGTAAACTGCGGGTCCGCAGTCAAGGGGGCGCGGTCGGTGGGGGGAGCCATCATGTCCGGAGGTCCGTACGGTCCGAGCCAGGGATTCACGGGGCCGCCGCTGCCGCCCATGCCGTCGAGCCCACCGCCCGCCCCGCCGGACGCCCTGCGGGCCGTCGCGGTCGCGCTGCTGAACCTGAGCGGTCTGGGCCTCGGGTACGCGCTCGTACGGCGCCGGCTGCCGATGGCCGCCTGCTGGGTGGCGACCGGCGTCCTGCTGTTCGTGGCGCTGCCCGCCGATGCCGACGGCGTGCCCGGGATCGCGGTCGCGGTCTACGGCGTCCTCCTGCTGCTGGCGGCCGTCCACGGCGGGCTCCTCGGCCTGCGCACCCGGCTGACCCGGCCGGGCAACGCACCCCTCGCGGCGCTGCTGGGCGTGCTGCTGCTCGCCGTACCGGCCGGTGGCGCGCTCTGGTACGAGGACGCCCACGACGAAGCCGTGGAGCAGGCGCTCCTGGACCGTCTGGACAAGGCCGACCAGCTGGTCGCGAAGGCCGGCCGGCGGTCGTTCACCGCCGCGTCCGCGGACTACCGGACGGCCCTGGAGTCCTACCGCGACCTCGCGGTGCACCACTCCGGCTCCCGTGCGGCCCGCCGGCTCCCCGACAGTCTGCGGACCTACTACGCGACGGTCGCCGCGGCCTACGGCCACCAGGACTACTGCGAGGCGGTGCAACCGCTCAAGTACCTGCGCTCGGTGCCCCGCACCATGCCCAGGGAGCAGCTCGGTTCGCTGGCGCGGTGGCCCGACGACCGGCTCGCGACCTCGCTGTACGAGTGCGGGTCGCAGAGCCTCGGGACCGGCGAGGCGGACTGGGTCACGCGCTTCGGCGACCTGCTGGACACCTTCCCGAGATCCGGAGCGGCGACCAAGGTGGGGCCCGCCGTCGACTCGGCGGTGAAGAAGGCGCAGAAGGCCGTCGGCGGGGACGAACCCTGCGCGGCCGTCGAGCGGTTGCGCGACCTGAACACCCGGATCGGCGACCTGTCGAGGTCGGCGGGCGACACGGTCGGCGGGCTGACCAAGGCCGCCGGACGCGCGCAGAGGAGTGGCGACGCGGGGCAGTACGCATGCGGCGTCGACCAGTACGAGGACGGCGACTTCGACGCGGCGCAGAAGACCATGGAGCAGTTCGTCTCGGACAACAAGCACAGCGGGAACCGGGAACGCGCCAAGAAGATCGCCATAGCCGCCGAGGTCGCCCAGACGCTCCCGGCGGCCGGCAAGAAGCTGCCCACCACCGCCTCCGGCGGCAGCATCTCCGTCACCGTCAAGAACGACAGCCCGGACGCCATCACCGTGCTCTACACCGGCCCGGTCACCGGCAGCTTCACCCTCAAGGGCTGCGGCGGCTGCACGTCGTACTCGCTCGCCAGCACCCTGCGCATCGGCTTCAAGCCGTGCCAGGACAGCGGCAAGAACTACCCGCAGCGCACCATCGACCTCCCGGTCGGCACCACGTACTTCGTGCACAAGTCGCACCGCACCAGCGCCGCCACCCCGGCCTCGGACACCGCCAGGCTCCGGTCCGGCTACCTCTACACGGAGTGCGCCTACACGACCCAGACCCTGGGCTCCGGTTCCTGAGCGGCAGCCGGGCCCGCTCGTCGGTTCCACCGGTCGACGGGGTCTCGTTACCATCGGCGGATGGCACGCAGCGAGAAGAAGGCACGACGTCTCGTGGTCGAGGGGGACACCTTCCTCTGGTCGTTGAGGCACGCCCACCGTCCCCTGGACGACGGCTCGCGCCAGGTCTGCCGCGAGACCCTCGTCATCCGGCCGTCCGAAGCGAGGGGGCGGCTTCGCATCGTGTTCGAGGGGGGTCCCGGCAGACTGGTCCCGGGCGAGTACCTCATGCCGTCCGGGGCCGTCGGCACGGACCTCACCAGGACTGTGAACCTGCACGAGCCGGGCACGGTCAGGGCCCTGCTCGATGCGGCCCTGAACCGGGGCTGGCGTCCCGACGATCCCGTGACGGCGGACATCGACGGCTGGAGCGTCTTCGACGAGGTGGCCACGCGCCGCGGAGCGGGTCCGGCCGACTGAGCCGCCGGCGCCGCGGACGCGTCTTCGCCGGAGAGCGCCCGGCCTTCCGCGTGCGCTGCCGCGCCGCTCGTCAGGGGCTCTCGTCCCGGGGCGGGCGGAAGCAGGCGGTGACGGTCTTGCCGCGGGGGCACGGCCGGGCCTCCCACTCGTCGGCCAGGGCGTCGACGAGCAGCATGCCCCGCCCGCCGAGGCGTTCGGTGCTGGGCGGGCGGGGCGTCGGCAGTTCGCTGGAGCTGTCGTGCACGGCGATGTGCAGGCAGCGGTTGTCCCAGGTCAGTATCAGCTGCGCGTTGCTGTGCGCGTGGGTATGCGCGTTGGTGACCAGCTCTGAGACGGTCAGCAGGACGGCGTCCACCGTCTCGGGGGCGCTGGTCGTCCACCCCAGGGACTCCAGGTGCTCGCGCGCCCAATCCCGTGCCGCTTTCAACTCGCTGTTCAGTGGCAGTGAGCGCGCCCAGCCCACTGCTCGGAGCGACGATCCGTCCACCGCTAGACCTTCCTGATCCGATCCGATCCGGCCTGACCGTGTCCGGGTACCCAGGGTCACCGGTGACAACGGAACCGCCGTCGGCCGGAACCCCCGCGTGGGTAGAGTCCGGGGCATGCACCCGGTCGAACGGTCCGGCGCACGCCTGGAACTGCGCGATCTGACCATCGATGACGTCGACGCGGTGTTCGCCCTCTACGGCAGCCCGGAGGCGACGGAGCATCTCTCGTTCGAGCCCCGCTCGCGCGAGCAGGTCGCTCAGCTCGTGGCGCGTTCGATCGCGGCAGCGACGGACACCCCCCGCACCGAGTACGGACGCCTGGGGCGTGGGCTACGGCCTGGAAACCGTACGTCTCCTGCTGGGGTTGGGCTTCGAGCGCCTGGACCTGCACCGCGTCTGGGGGGCTCGTTCCCCGCTCGACGAGGCGTCGGCGAGGACCATGGCGGCAGCGGGGACGACCGAGGAGGGCACGATCCGCGAGCACGTCCACAAGGCCGGCCGGCTCCCCCAACGGCCGGTCGGGCCGGCTCCCTTGCCCTGCGAGCGGCACCTTTGTCCTGCCAGTGGAAAAAGTCTGCGGTAATGCGTGCACGACTTCTTCCCAGGTTCGGCGGCCGCTGCTACGTTCCCTTCGAAAGCCGACACTGGTGGCCGAAATTGGCGGGGAGGGGCACGTGAGACGCATGACGGCACGACCGGCGAACGCGCACCAGGCCCGGCTGCTGAAGCTGCTGCGTGACGGCGGCCCCAACTCCCGTGCCCAGTTGGGCGATCAGGTCGATCTCTCGCGGTCCAAGCTGGCCGTGGAGGTGGACCGCCTGCTGGAGACGGGACTGGTGGTGGCCGACGGACTCGCCGCCTCGCGCGGCGGCCGCCGCTCCCACAACGTCCGGCTCAACCCGGAGTTGCGGTTCCTCGGCGTCGACATCGGCGCGACCTCGGTCGACGTCGCCGTCACCAACGCCGAACTGGAGATCCTCGGCCATCTCAACCAGCCGATGGACGTCCGTGAGGGCCCGGTCCCGGTCTTCGAACAAGTCCTGGACATGGCCGGGAAGTTGAGGGCCACCGGGCTGGCCGAGGGCTTCGACGGCGCCGGTATCGGCGTGCCCGGACCGGTGCGCTTCCCCGAGGGCGTACCGGTCGCTCCGCCGATCATGCCGGGCTGGGACGGCTTCCCCGTAAGGGAGGCCCTCAGTCAGGAACTCGGCTGCCCGGTCATGGTCGACAACGACGTGAACCTGATGGCGATGGGGGAGCAGCATGCCGGAGTCGCCCGGACCACGGCGGACTTCCTGTGCGTCAAGATCGGCACCGGAATCGGCTGCGGCATCGTCGTCGGCGGCCGGGTCCACCGCGGTACCACCGGCAGCGCCGGGGACATCGGCCACATCCAGGCCGTACCCGACGGCCGCCCCTGCGCCTGCGGCAACCGGGGCTGTCTGGAGGCCCACTTCAGCGGTGCGGCCCTGGCCCGGGACGCGGTCCAGGCGGCCGGGCAGGGCCTGTCCACCGAACTCGCGGCCCGGCTGGCGGCGAACGGCACCCTCACCGCCGTAGACGTCGCCGCCGCTGCCGCGGCGGGCGACGCCACCGCACTCGAGCTGATCCGCGAGGGCGGCACCCGCGTGGGCCAGGTCATCGCCGGACTCGTGTCCTTCTTCAATCCCGGCCTGGTGGTGATCGGCGGTGGGGTGACCGGACTCGGCCACACCCTGCTCGCCGCGATCCGCACCCAGGTCTACCGCCAGTCGCTGCCCCTGGCGACCGGCAACCTGCCCATCGTCCTGGGGGAGTTGGGCCCCACCGCCGGTGTGACCGGCGCGGCCCGGCTGATCAGCGACCACCTCTTCTCACCCGCGTAAGCCCCGGCCGGCTCGAGCGGCCGTCCCGTTCCACCCGTGCGAGCCCCGACCGGCTCGATCGGCCCTCCTGTTACACCCGTGCAAGCCCCGGTTCAGCGCAAGCGACCTCCGCTCACCACGCCCACTGACTCGTGTAACACCGCGCCTTGCCCGTACGGTGCTCGACCCTGCCCTGCCCTGCCCTCCCACGCCACGGCGCCCAGCCGTAGGCGCGGCACGCCCTGACACCGGCCCGCACGTCCGCCGAGGGGAACCCACATGGCATCAGAACCATCCCTGCTCAGCATGTCCGGGATCACCAAGTCGTTCCCCGGCGTCCGTGCCCTGGACGGCGTCGACCTCGACGTCCAGGCCGGTGAAGTGCACTGCCTGCTCGGCCAGAACGGCGCGGGCAAGTCCACCCTGATCAAGGTGCTGGCCGGCGCCCACCAGCCGGACGGCGGAACCATCCGCTGGCGCGGCGAGCCGGTCACCCTGCGCTCCCCGATCGCCGCCATGCGCCTCGGCATCGCCACCATCTACCAGGAACTCGACCTGGTGGAACACCTGTCGGTGGCGGAGAACGTCCATCTGGGCCACGAGCCGACGACCGCCGGATTCGTCGTCCGCGGCAAGGTGGCGCGTACGGCGACGGCCGGGCTGCTCAGGCGGCTCGGGCATCCGGAGATCGATCCCGCCCGGCTGGTCGGGGAGTTGCCGGCGGCCCAGCAGCAGATCGTCTCGATGGCCCGGGCGCTCTCGCACGACGTCCGGCTCATCGTGATGGACGAGCCGTCGGCGGCGCTCGACCCCGACGAGGTCGACAACCTCTTCCGGATCGTCGGTGACCTCACGGCCGACGGTGTCGCCGTCGTCTACATCTCGCACCGGCTGGAGGAGATCCGCCGCATCGGCGACCGGGTGACCGTGCTCAAGGACGGGCGGGCGGTGGCCGGGGGACTGCCCGCCAAGACCACCCCGACCCGGGACGTCGTCGCCCTCATGACCGGCCGCGACGTCGAGTACGTCTTCCCGGAGCGGCCCGCCCGGGCACCCGTCGCGGAGCCGGTCCTGCGGGTGCGGGGCCTGGCCCGCGACGGCGAGTTCGCCCCGCTCGACCTGGACCTGCGGCCGGGGGAGATCGTCGGCCTCGCCGGACTGGTCGGCTCCGGACGCTCGGAGATCCTGGAGACGGTCTACGGCGCGCGCAAGCCCACCGCAGGGCAGGTCCTCATGGACGGGCGGCCGTTGCGAGCCGGCAGTGTCCGCTCGGCCGTACGCGCCGGACTGGGGCTCGCGCCCGAGGAGCGCAAGGCACAGGCACTGCTGATGCTGGAGTCCGTCACCCGGAACGTCTCCGTCTCCGCCCTGTCCCGCTTCGCCCGGGCCGGCTGGATCGACCGGCGCGCCGAGCGGGGCGCCGCACGGGCCGCGACCCGTGAGCTGTCGCTGCGGCCCGACAACCCGGAGGTGCCCGTGCGCACCCTGTCCGGCGGCAACCAGCAGAAGGCCGTCCTCGCCCGCTGGCTGCTGCGCGGCTGCCGGGTGCTGCTGCTCGACGAGCCCACCCGCGGCGTCGACGTCGGCGCCCGCGCCGAACTGTACGCGGTGGTCCGCCGCCTGGCGGACCAGGGCCTCGCCGTGCTCCTCGTCTCCAGCGAGGTGCCCGAGGTGCTGGGTCTCGCCGATCGCGTGCTGGTGCTCCGTGAGGGCCGGGTCGTGCACACGGCACCGGCCCGGGAGCTGGATGAACACCGTGTCCTCGACCTCGTCATGGAAGGAAGTCCGGCGTCATGACGCAGCCCGTCTCCCCGCCCCGGGACACCGTCGGCAAGACCCCGCCGGCCGGCCGGCTCCCCGCCTGGCGCGGCCTGCTGGCCCGCGCCGACGTCCGCACCCTCTCGCTGCTCGGGGTGCTCGCCGTACTCGTCGTCATCGGCGGCGCCACCAAGCCGGACGAGTTCCTCGACACCCGCAACCTCCAACTCGTGCTCACCCAGGCGTCGGTGATCGGCGTGGTCACCGTCGGCATGACCTTCGTCATCACCTCGGGCGGCATCGACCTCTCCGTCGGCGCCGTCGTCGCCCTCTCCTCCGTCTGGGCGACCACCGTGGCCACGCAGGAATACGGCTTCGCGGGCATCCTCTTCACCGCGATGGTCGTCGGCCTCGGCTGCGGACTGGTCAACGGACTGCTCGTCGCCTACGGCGGGGTGGTCCCCTTCATCGCCACCCTCGCCATGCTGGCCTCGGCCCGAGGGCTCGCCCTGCAGATCACCGACGGCAGGACCCAGATCGTCACCGTCGACGGCATCCTGAAGCTGGGCGAGCGCGACTCCTATGTGCTGGGCGTCCCGCCGCTCGTCCTGGTGTTCGCGATCGTGACGATCGCCGGCTGGCTCCTGCTCAACCGGACCACCTTCGGCCGGCGCACCGTCGCCGTCGGCGGCAACGCCGAGGCCGCCCGGCTCGCGGGCATCGACGTCCGCCGCCAGCGGCTCTGTCTGTACCTGCTGTCCGGGCTGTGCTGCGGCATCGCCGCCTTCCTGCTCGTCGTGCTCGCCGGCTCCGGCCAGAACACCAACGGCAACCTGTACGAACTCGACGCCATCGCGGCCGCGATCATCGGCGGCACCCTGCTCAGCGGGGGCCGCGGCACCATCACCGGCTCCGTGCTGGGCGTGCTGATCTTCACGACGATCACCAACATCTTCGCCCTGAACAACCTCCAGAGCGACGTCCAGCAGATCGCCAAGGGCGCGATCATCGTCGCCGCCGTCCTGGTCCAGCGCCGCACCGCGAGCACGACCTGAGGAAAGGGTTCACCGCCATGTCGCACATCACCAGTCGCAGAGGACTGCTCTTCGGGACCGCGGCCGTCTCCGCGGGAGCCCTGCTCACGGCTTGCACCAGCAACGAGACGAAGGACGACAAGCCCGCGGCGAACGAGCAGCCGGCCGCCGACGACAAGCCCGGCAAGCACGTCACGATCGGCTTCGCCGGACCCCAGGCCGACCACGGCTGGCTCAACGCCATCAACGACAACGCCGAGAGCCGGGCGAAGAAGTACTCCGACGTCACCCTGGAGATCACCGAGGGCTCCAACGACACGGCCCAGCAGATCGGCCAGATCGAGACCCTGATCAACAAGAAGGTCGACGTCCTGGTCGTGCTGCCCGCCGACGGCAAGGCGCTCACCCAGGTCGGCCTGAAGGCGATGCGCGCCGGCATCCCGGTCGTCAACCTCGACCGCATCTTCAACTCCGCCCAGGCGTACCGCTGCTGGATCGGCGGCGACAACTACGGCATGGGCCTCAACGCCGGGCACTACATCGGCGAGAAACTCAAGGACAAGCCGAACGCCCGGGTCATCGAACTGGCCGGCCTGGACAACCTGGAGCTGACCAAGCAGCGCACCCAGGGATTCGACGACGCCCTGAAGAACTATCCGAACATCAGGAAGGTCGCCCGCCAGGCCGCCGACTTCACCGTCGAGTCCGGCCAGGCGAAGATGGCCCAGCTCCTCCAGGCCCAGTCGAAGTTCGACGCCCTGTGGAACCACGACGACGACCAGGGCGTGGGCGCGCTCCGCGCCATCCAGCAGGCCGGGCGGGACGACTTCCTGATGGTCGGCGGCGCCGGCGCGCTCTCCGCCTTCCAGGCCATCAAGCAGGACGACGGCGTGCTGAAGGCGACCGTCCTGTACCCGCCGACCATGGCCGCCTCCGCCATCGACCTCGCCCGCGCCCTCGGCCAGGGCAAGGGCGTCGGCGGCCTCGCCGAGTTCGAGATCCCCGCGTCGATCACGCTCTACTCGGCCGTCGTCGACAAGACCAACGTCGACCGGTACATGCCCACCGGCTTCCGGTGAGCCACTCCCGCCCGCACCCCCCACCGCGCGATGACCACCACCCCCCACCGCGCCACGACCAAGAGGAGGACGAGCGCATGGAACAGCCGCAGCAGTCAGCCGATCCGGAGGCGGCATCGGAGACCGGGAAACCACCGCTGCGCGTCGGCATGGTCGGCTACGCCTTCATGGGCGCCGCCCACTCCCAGGGCTGGCGCACCGCGGGACACGTCTTCGACCTGCCCCGCCGGCCGGTCCTGGCCGTGCTCTGCGGCCGCGACGGCACCGCCGCGCGGGCGGCGGCCGACCGGCACGGCTGGGCGGCCGTGGAGACCGACTGGCGTGCGCTGATCGCCCGGGACGACGTCGACCTCGTGGACATCTGCACCCCCGGTGACAGCCACGCCGAGATCGCCGTCGCCGCGCTGGCCGCCGGCAAGCACGTCCTGTGCGAGAAGCCCCTGGCGAACACCGTCGCCGAGGCCGAGACCATGACCCGGGCGGCCGAAGAGGCCCACGGCCGCGGCCTGCTGGCCATGGTCGGCTTCAACTACCGCCGGGTGCCCGCCACCGTGCTCGCCCGCCGGATGGTCGCCGACGGCAGGCTCGGCACCCTGCGCCACGTCCGGGTGACGTACCTCCAGGACTGGCTCGTGGACCCCCGGTTCCCGCTGACCTGGCGGCTGCGCAAGGAGCACGCGGGCTCCGGCTCGCTCGGCGACCTCGGCGCCCACATCGTCGACCTCGCCCAGTACCTGGCGGGCGAGCGGCTCGCCGGCGTGTCCGCCCTGACGGAGACCTTCGTCCGGGAACGCCCGCTGCCCACGGGGGCGAGCAGCGGCCTGACGGCGGTGTCGGCCGCCGGCACCGGCACGGTCACCGTCGACGACGCCGCCCTGTTCACCGGCCGCTTCACCTCCGGCGCCCTCGCCTCCTTCGAGGCCACCCGGTACGCCACCGGCCGCAAGAACGCCCTGCGCATCGAACTCAACGGCGAGCGCGGCTCGCTCGCCTTCGACCTGGAACGGCTCAACGAGCTGTGGTTCCACGACGCCACCGGGCCCGGCGCCGAGGCCGGCTTCCGCCGGATCCTCGTCACCGAACCCGACCACCCCTACCTGGACGCCTGGTGGCCGCCGGGCCACGGCCTCGGCTACGAGCACACCTTCGTCCACCAGGCCCGCGACCTCGTCCACGCCATCGCCGAGGGCCGCCGCCCCGACCCCTCCTTCGCCGACGGACTCCAGGTCCAGCGCGTCCTCGCGGCGGTGGAGGACAGCGCCGAGAAGAACTCCGTCTACACACCCGTCGCGGACTGAGGAGGCCCGTTTCCATGCCGCGCCCGTTCACGCTCTTCACCGGCCAGTGGGCCGACCTGCCCCTGGAGGAGGTCTGCCGCCTCGCCCGCGACTTCGGCTACGACGGCCTCGAACTCGCCTGCTGGGGAGACCACTTCGAGGTCGACAAGGCCCTCGCCGACCCCGGCTACGTGAAGTCCCGTCACCAGCTTCTCGACAGGTACGGCCTGAAGTGCTGGGCCGTCTCCAACCACCTCGTCGGCCAGGCCGTGTGCGACGCCATCATCGACGAACGCCACCAGGCCATCCTCCCGGGCGAGATCTGGGCCGACGGCGACCCGGAAGGCGTGCGGCAGCGCGCCGCCGACCGGATCAAGGACACCGCCCGTGCGGCGGCCGCCTTCGGCGTCGACACCGTCATCGGCTTCACCGGCTCCGCGATCTGGCACCTGGTCGCGATGTTCCCGCCCGCCCCCGAGTCGATGATCGAGCGCGGCTACGAGGACTTCGCCACCCGCTGGAACCCCGTACTCGACGTCTTCGACGCCGAGGGCGTGCGGTTCGCGCACGAGGTCCACCCCAGCGAGATCGCCTACGACTACTGGACGACCCACCGCGCCCTCGACGCCGTCGACCACCGCCCGGCCTTCGGCCTGAACTTCGACCCCTCCCACTTCGTGTGGCAGGACCTCGACCCGGTCGGCTTCCTGTGGGACTTCCGCGACCGGATCTACCACGTGGACTGCAAGGAGGCCCGTAAGCGCCTCGACGGCCGCAACGGCCGGCTCGGCTCCCACCTGCCCTGGGGCGACCCCCGCCGCGGCTGGGACTTCGTCTCCGCCGGACACGGCGACGTGCCCTGGGAGGACGTCTTCCGCATGCTGCGCTCCATCGACTACCGGGGCCCCGTCTCCGTCGAATGGGAGGACGCCGGCATGGACCGGCTGCAGGGCGCCCCCGAGGCCCTCGCCCGCCTGAAGGCCTACGACTTCGAGCCGCCGTCGGCCTCGTTCGACGCGGCCTTCTCCTCCTGACCGACCCGGTCAGCTCCCCACCGCTCCGGGATGACGGCGCATCCCGGCGTACCCACCCGCCCCGTACAACCAGCCCCACTCTGGAGGCCTTTCGTGCACGGGAACGACCGCACCACCCGGACCGGAACCCCAAGACCACGCCTGCGCAGGGCGATCGCCCTGCTCGGCGGTGTCCTGCTCGCGGGCGCCACCCTCACCCTCACCACCCCCCAGGCCGGCGCAGCCGTCGCCGACCAGGACACCACCGCGGCGGCGGAGGACTTCCAGCAGGTCACCCTCGCCAAGGGCGCGGCGGAGGTCGGCGAGCCCATGTCGCTCGCCGTCCTCCCGGACCGCTCGGTCCTGCACACCTCCCGCGACGGCGTACTGCGCCTCACGGACGCCGCCGGCAACACCCGCGTCGCGGGCAAACTGGCCGTCTACTCCCACGACGAGGAAGGCCTGCAAGGCGTCGGCGTCGACCCGGACTTCACCCACAACCGGTTCGTCTACCTCTACTACGCCCCGCCGCTGAACACCCCCGCGGGCGACGCCCCGGAGACCGGCACCGCCGCCGACTTGGCCCCCTTCGACGGCGTCAACCGGCTCTCCCGCTTCGTGCTGAACACCGACGGCACGCTGGACGCGGCCAGCGAGAAGAAGATCCTCGACGTGCCCACCACCCGCGGCCTGTGCTGCCACGTCGGCGGCGACATCGACTTCGACGCGGCCGGCAACCTGTACCTGTCGACCGGCGACGACTCCAACCCCTTCCAGTCCGACGGCTACACCCCGATCGACGAGCGCGCGGACCGCAACCCCGGCTTCGACGCCCAGCGCACCGCCGGCAACACCGACGACCTGCGCGGCAAGATCCTGCGCATCAAGGTCGAGGCCGACGGCTCCTACTCGATCCCGGACGGCAACCTGTTCGCGCCCGGCACGGACAGGACGCGCCCCGAGATCTACGCCATGGGCTTCCGCAACCCGTTCCGGTTCAGTGTCGACAAGGAGACCGGCATCCTCTACGTCGGCGACTACGGCCCCGACGCCGGCGCCGCCGACCCCGGCCGTGGCCCGGCCGGCCAGGTCGAGTTCGCCCGCGTCACCAAGCCAGGCAACTTCGGCTGGCCGTACTGCACCGGCGCCAACGACGTCTACGTCGACTACGACTTCGCGACGAAGACCTCCGGCGCCCCCTTCGACTGCTCCGCGCCGAAGAACGACTCCCCGCACAACACCGGCCTGACCGACCTGCCCCCGGCCCAGCCCGCCTGGATCCCGTACGACGGCCCGTCCGTACCGGAGTTCGGCGACGGTTCCGAGTCCCCGATGGGCGGCCCGGTCTACCACTACGACCCCGCGCTCGACTCGCCCGTGAAGTTCCCCGAGGCCTACGACGGCGACTTCTTCGCCGGCGAGTTCGGCCGACGCTGGATCAAGCGCGTCACCAGCGACGCCGACGGCACGGTGCAGGCGATCGACGACGTCCCCTGGAGCGGCACCCAGGTGATGGACATGGCCTTCGGACCCGACGGCGCCCTCTACGTGCTGGACTACGGCACCTCCTGGTTCGGCGGCGACGACAACTCCGGGCTGTACCGGATCGAGAACGCCACCGACGGCCACTCACCGGTGGCCCAGGCCGCGGCCGACCACACCTCCGGGCAGGCGCCGCTGAAGGTGACGTTCTCCTCGGCCGGCACCGGCGACCAGGACGGCGACGCGCTCACCTACAGCTGGGACTTCGGTGACGGCGCCACCTCGACGGCGGCCGGTCCCACGCACAAGTACAAGAAGAACGGCACCTACACCGCCACCCTGACCGCCAAGGACACCACCGGCCGCACCGGCAGCGCGAGCGTCCAGGTCGTCGTCGGCAACACCGCGCCCACGGTGACACTGCAACTCCCCCAGGACGGCAAGCTCTTCAGCTTCGGTGACGCCATCCCGTTCCAGGTGAAGGTCACCGACCCCGAGGACGGCAGGACGATCGACTGCTCCAAGGTCACCGTCACCTTCATCCTCGGCCACGACACCCACGGCCACCCGCTGACCTCCGCCCAGGGCTGCTCCGGCACCCTCCGGACCAGCGCCGACGGCGGACACGACGAGAACGCCAACATCTTCGGCGTCCTCGACGCCCAGTACACCGACGGCGGAGGCGGCGGCCAGGCCCCGCTCACCACGCACGACCGCAACGTCCTCCAGCCCCGCCACCGCCAGGCCGAGCACTTCGACACCGGCTCCGGCGTCACGGTGACCGCCCGGGACAGCGCCCACGGCGCCAAGGTCGTCGGCGACATCGGCAACGGCGACTGGATCGCCTTCACCCCGTACGCCCTGTCCGACGCCAAGAAGATCACCGCGCGCATCGCCTCCGGCGGTGCCGGCGGCACCCTCGAGGTCCGCGCCGGGTCGGCGACCGGCACCCTGCTCGGGAAGGCCACCGTGCCCGTGACCGGCGGCTGGGACACCTACCAGGACGTCTTTGCCGGCCTGTCCCGCGCACCGCGCGGCACCACCACCCTCTACCTGGTCTTCAAGGGCGGCAGCGGAGCCCTGTTCGACGTGGACGACTTCACCGTCACGACCGGCTGAGGCGCCCCGCCCGCGCCGTCCGGACCAAGGAGCCGCCCGTCAAGGGCTCCTGAACGGCGGCGGGCGGGAGACGCCGGACTCCCGCCCGCCGCTCACCGACCCTCCCTCTCCGCCCTCGTGGCACACCGGAGTGCCGGCACAGCGAAGGAGGCTGCCCATGTCCGCACCCCACTCCCGACCCCCGCGTGTCGGCGTCTGGCTGATCGGAGCCCGAGGCTCCGTCGCCACCACCGTCGTGGCCGGGTGCGCCGCCGTCACCGCGGGTCTGCGCCCGCCGGCAGGCCTGGTCACCGAGACCCCCGCCTTCGCCGCCGGCGGCCTGCCCGCACTGTCCTCCCTCGTCTTCGGCGGCCACGACACCACCGACTGCCCCCTGCCCAAACGCGCCGAACAACTGGCCGAAGGGGGAGTCCTCCCGCCCGGCCTCCCGGCCGCGGTCACCGCCGAACTCACCGCCGCCGACCGGGAGATCGCCCCCGGCGGCCCGCTCCCCGGAGACACCCGGGACGAGGAGGCGCTGATCTCCGTGTTCGCCGCCGACATCGGAGACTTCGTACGCCGCCACGGGCTGACCCGCGCGGTGGTGGTGAACGTGGCCTCCACCGAACCGGTCGCCACCGGCCCCGGCCTCCCGCCCAGCTCCCTCTACGCGGCCGCCGCCCTGCGCGCCGGCTGCCCGTACGTCGACTTCACCCCGTCCACCGGTCTGCACCATCCCGCCCTGGCCCCGCTCGCCGCGTCGAGCGGACTGCCGTCCGCCGGCCGCGACGGCAAGACCGGCCAGACCCTCCTGCGCTCGGTCCTCGGACCCATGTTCGCCCAGCGGGCGCTGCCGGTCCGCGCCTGGTCCGGGACCAACCTCCTCGGCGGCGGGGACGGCGCCGCCCTCGCCGACCCCGCCGCCGCAGCGGCGAAGAACGCGGGCAAGGAACGCGTCCTCGCCGACACCCTCGGCAGCGTCCCCGAGGGCGAGGTCCACATCGACGACGTACCGGCGCTCGGCGACTGGAAGACCGCCTGGGACCACATCGCCTTCGACGGCTTCCTCGGCACCCGCATGGTCCTCCAGACCATCTGGCAGGGCTGCGACTCGGCGCTCGCCGCCCCCCTGGTGCTCGACCTGGCCCGCCTGGTCGCCCGCGCCCACGAGACGGGCCGCACCGGCGCACTCGCCGAACTCGCCTTCTTCTTCAAGGACCCGGTCGGGGACGCACCGGCGGGTCTCGCGGATCAGTTCGCCCAACTGAAGCGCTTCGCACGCGAGCTGGGGGAGACGAGGTGAGCCGGACGCGCGCCTGGGCCGAACTCCTGCGCCTGCCCGCCCTGTTCACCGTGCCCGGGGACGCCCTCGCCGGAGCGGCGGCCGTCTCCGCCCGCCCGGGCCGGCGCACGGCGCTCGCGGTCGGCTCCTCCCTGTGCCTGTACGAGGCCGGGATGGCGCTCAACGACTGGGCGGACCGCGCCGAGGACGCCGTGGAACGCCCGCACCGGCCCCTGCCGTCCGGCAGGATCCGCCCCGCCGCCGCCCTGACCGCGGCCTGCGCCCTCACCGCCGCCGGCCTCGCGCTGGCGGCTCGCGCGGGCCGCCCGGCGCTGACGGTCGCCGTCCCGCTCGCGGCCACCGTGTGGTCGTACGACCTGCTCCTCAAGCGCACCCCGGCGGGACCCTTCGCGATGGCCGCCGCCCGCGGCCTCGACCTCCTCCTCGGCGCCGCCGCCACCGCCGGACGGCTCCGCCCCGCCCTGCCCTCGGCGGCCCTGCTCGGCACCCACACCCTCGCGGTCACGGCCGTCTCCCGGCAGGAGACCCGCCACGGCTCCCCGCTGCCCCCGCTGGCGGCACTGGCCACGACGGCCGCCCTGACCCGGATCGTCCCCGACCGCCCGCTCACCACCGCCCTCGCCCTCACCTACGCCACGACCACGGCCCGCCCCTATCTGCACGCCTCCCTCAACCCCTCACCCCCGCTCACCCGACGCGCCGTCGGCGCCGGCATCCGCGCCACCGTGCCCCTGCAGGCCGCGCTCGCCGCACGCGCCGGAGCCACCGCCGGCGCCCTGGCCACGGCGGCCCTCGGGCCGCTCGCGGCGAGGCTCGCCAGGAAGGTGAGCGTCACATGACCGCCCTGCGTTTCGGCTACGGCACCAACGGCCTCGCCGACCTCCGGCTCGACGACGCCCTCGCCCTGCTCGCCGACCTCGGCTACGACGGCGTCGGCCTCACCCTCGACCACATGCACCTCGACCCGCTCGCCCCCGGCCTCGCCGACCGTACCCGTCGGATCGCCGCACGCCTCGCCGAACTCGGGCTCGACGTCACCGTGGAGACCGGGGCCCGGTACGTCCTCGACCCGCGCCGCAAGCACGGGCCCTCGCTGCTCGACCCGGACCCCGAGGCCCGCGCCCGCCGTGCGGACCTGCTCCTGCGCGCGGTCCGGGTGGCGGCCGACCTCGGTGCGCGGGGCGTGCACTGCTTCAGCGGAACCGTTCCGCCGGCCCTCACCGACCCGGCCACGGCCTGGCAGCGGCTCGCCGCCTCCCTCACCCCGGTGCTGGAGGCCGCGGACATGGCCGGCATCCCCCTGGCCGTCGAACCCGAACCCGGACACCTCCTCGCCACCCTCGCCGACTTCCACCGTCTGCGGCGCCTTCTCGGCGACCCGCCCGCCCTCGGCCTCACCCTCGACATCGGCCACTGCCAGTGCCTGGAGCCCCTGCCGCCCGACGACTGCGTGCGAGCCGCCGCGCCCTGGCTGCGGCACGTGCAGATCGAGGACATGCGACGCGGTGTCCACGACCATCTCCCGTTCGGCGAGGGCGAGATCGACTTCCCGCCCGTCCTCGCGGCCCTCGCCGCCACCGGCTACCAGGGCCTCACCGTCGTGGAACTGCCCCGCCACTCCCACGCGGGCCCGCACCACGCCGCCACCTCTCTGCCGTTCCTCCGCCGCGCCGCGGACGGCACACGGGCCGCCGCGCCCGAAGGGAGCACCCCGTGACCCGTTCGACCGCCGCAACGGCGCTCTCCCTCGGCGCCCTGCGCGAGGACCTCGACACGCACCTCGAGCCGGCTGCCCGGGACTGGTTCCAGCGAGCCCTGGGCGAGGCCGCCGACCATCCCGGCGGCCACGGGCCGATCTCCGTGTGGGAACTGCGCCTCGCCGAGGCCGGACGCCGGTGCGGCAGCCGGTACGCCGACGCCGCCCGCGTCCTGATCCTGCACGCGGCCCGCGCCGACACCGCCGCCCTCACCCGCGTCTACCGGCAGGGCACCGCCGCCGAACGCCGGGCCGTGCTCCTCGCCCTGCCCCATCTCGTACCCGGCGCCGACGCGGTCCCGCTGGTCGAGGACGCCCTGCGCACCAACGACACCCGGCTGCTCGCCGCCGCCGTCGGCCCGTACGCGGCACGCCACCTGGACGCCCACGGCTGGCGGCACGCCGTCCTGAAGTGCCTGTTCACGGGCGTCCCCGTCGACGCGGTGGCCGGTCTTGCCGAGCGCGCCCGCGCCGACGCCGAACTCGCCCGGATGCTCGCCGACTTCGCGGCCGAGCGCACCGCCGCCGGCCGCCCCGTCCCCAGCGGCCTGTACCGCGTGCTGGCCCTGGCCACCGCGGAGTCCCGCAAGGAGTCCTGATGCGCCCGTTCGACCCGCACATCCACATGACGTCCCGGACCACCGACGACTACGAGGCCATGCGGGCCGCCGGGATCCGCGCGGTGGTGGAGCCGTCGTTCTGGCTCGGCCAGCCCCGCACCTCGCCCGCCTCCTTCCTCGACTACTTCGACTCCCTGCTCGGCTGGGAGCCGTTCCGCGCCGCCCGGTACGGCATCGCCCACCACTGCACCCTCGCCCTCAACCCGAAGGAGGCGGGCGACCCCCGCTGCGTCCCCGTCCTCGACGAGCTGCCCCGCTATCTCGTCAAGGACCAGGTCGTGGCCGTGGGGGAGATCGGCTACGACTCGATGACGCCGGCCGAGGACGACGCCCTCACGGCCCAGCTCCAGCTGGCCGCCGACCACGGCCTGCCCGCGCTCGTGCACACCCCGCACCGCGACAAGCTCGCGGGCCTGCGCCGCACCCTCGACGCCGTCCGCGAGTCGGCCCTGCCCGCGGACCGCGTCCTTCTCGACCACCTCAACGAGACCACCGTCAAGGAGGCCAAGGACAGCGGAGGCTGGCTCGGCTTCTCCGTCTACCCCGACACCAAGATGGACGAGCGGCGGATGGTGGAGATCCTGCGCGCCTACGGGCCCGAGAAGGTGCTCGTCAACTCCGCCGCCGACTGGGGCCGCAGCGACCCGCTGAAGACGCGCGGCGTGGCCGACCTGATGCTGGCCGAGGGCTTCGGCGAGGACGACGTCGACCTCGTGCTGTGGCGCAATCCCGTCGCCTTCTACGGACTCAGCGGCCGCCTCGACCTGGAGGTGGCCCCGCCGGACGCCACCCACGAGGGCAACTCCCTGGCCCGCGGAGGGGAGTGAGGATGCGCTTCCGCCACCCCGACGGCACGACCGTCCACCTCGCCTACTGCACCAACGTCCACCCCGCCGAGACCCTCGACGGTGTCCTCGCCCAGCTGCGCGACCACTGCGAGCCCGTCCGGCGCCGGCTCGGCCGCGACCGCCTCGGCATCGGCCTGTGGCTCGCCCACCACGCCGCCCGCGCCGTGGACACCGACCCCGCCGCACTGCGCACCCTGCGCCGCGAACTCGACCGGCGCGGCCTGGAGGTCGTCACCCTCAACGGCTTCCCGTACGAAGGGTTCGGCTCCGACGAGGTCAAGTACCGCGTGTACGAGCCCGACTGGGCCGACCCCGCGCGCCTGGAGTACACCACCGCCCTGGCCCGGATCCTCGCCGCGCTGCTGCCCGACGACGTCACCGAGGGCAGTGTGTCGACCCTGCCGCTCGGCTGGCGCACCACCTGGACCGCCGACCGCGCCCGCACGGGCCAGGAAGCCCTGCGCACTCTCGGCGCACGCCTGGACGCGCTGGCCGAGCTGACCGGCCGCTCCGTCCGCGTCGGCCTGGAACCCGAGCCCGGCTGCATCGTGGAGACCACCCAGGACGCCCTGGTCCCGCTCACCCGCGTCGGTCACGACCGCATCGGCGTCTGCGTCGACACCTGCCACCTCGCCACGTCCTTCGAGGACCCGAGGGCCGCGCTGGACGGGCTCGCAGCCGCCCGGATCCCCGTCGTGAAGGCCCAGCTGTCCGCCGCCCTGCACGCCGAGGACCCCGCCCGGCCCGAGGTCCGCGAGGCCCTCGCCGCGTTCGCCGAACCCCGCTTCCTGCACCAGACCCGCACGCCCGCACCCGCCGGGCTGCGCGGCACCGACGACCTCGCCGAGGCCCTGACCGGCGACGCGCTGCCGACGACGGCACCGTGGCGAGCCCACTTCCACGTCCCGCTGCACGCGGACCCCGCAGCACCGCTGACCGCCACGCTCCCCGTCCTGCGAGCCGCCCTCGCCCGGCTGGCCGGCGGCCCCCGCCCGCTCACCCGCCATCTGGAGGTCGAGACCTACACCTGGCAGGCGCTCCCGCCCGGCCTGCGCCCCCGCGGCCGGGACCGGCTCGCCGACGGCATCGCCGCCGAACTCTTCCTGGCCCGCGACCTGTTGACCGACCTCGGCCTCAAGGAGCTGCCATGACCGGGCCCACCCCGCTCCTCGTCCTCGACGTGGTCGGCCTCACCCCCCGCCTCCTCACCCACATGCCGCACCTCCAGGCCCTCGCCGCCGCCGGCTCCCTGGCCCACCTCGGCACCGTGCTGCCCGCCGTCACCTGCGCCGCCCAGTCCACGTTCCTGACCGGCACGATGCCCGCCGAGCACGGCATCGTCGGCAACGGCTGGTACTTCCGCGAGCTGGGCGAGGTCCTGCTGTGGCGCCAGCACAACGGACTCGTGGAGGGCGACAAGGTCTGGGACGCCGCCCGCCGCCTGCACCCCGGCTACACGGTCGCCAACATCTGCTGGTGGTACGCCATGGGCGCCGGCACCGACATCACCGTCACCCCACGCCCCGTCTACTACGCCGACGGCCGCAAGGAACCCGACTGCTACACCCGGCCGCCCGCCCTGCACGACGAACTCACCGAGAAGCTCGGGACGTTCCCCCTGTTCCACTTCTGGGGACCGGGCGCGGACCTGGTCTCCAGCCAGTGGATCACCGACGCCACCCGTCACGTCCTGCGCACCCGGCAACCGGACCTGGCCCTCTGCTACCTGCCCCACCTCGACTACGACCTGCAGCGCCACGGCCCCGACGACCCCCGCTCGCTGCGAGCCGCCGCCGATCTCGATGTGCCGGGCCGGCCTGCTGGAGGTCCACACTCAGGACGGCATGGAGTACCTCGACCCGATGGCGTCCCGCGCCTTCGCCGTGGCCGACCACCAGATCGCCCACGTCTACGTCCGCCGCCCCGAGGATCTCGCCGCCACCCGGGCCGCCCTCGACGGCCTGCCCGGCATCGGGCAACTCCTCGACGACGAGGGCAAGAAGGCCCACCACCTGGACCATCCGCGCTCCGGGGAACTCGTCGCCGTCGCCGAGCCGGACGCCTGGTTCACGTACTACTACTGGCTCGACGACGCCCGCGCCCCCGACTTCGCGCGGCTCGTGGAGATCCACCGCAAGCCCGGCTACGACCCGGTCGAGCTGTTCATGGACCCCCTCGACCCCTATGTCAAGGTCAAGGCGGCCGCCGCGCTCGCCCGCAAGAAACTCGGCCTGCGCTACCGCATGGCGGTCGTACCCCTCGACCCCGCACCGATCCGGGGCAGCCATGGCCGCCTCCCGGCGAGCGACGACGACGGTCCGCTCCTCCTGTGCTCCACCCCCCGCGCCGTCGGCGACCGCATCGCGGCCACCGACGTGAAACCGCTCCTGCTGCACCTCGCCGGTCTCGGCACCGACGACCCGTCCAGAGAGAGGCACCCGTGAACCCCACCCAGCACACCGACGAAGACCTGCGCCGCGGCCTCGGCATCGGCCGCCGCCGCTTCCTGAGCACCTGCACCGCCGTCGCGGCCGGCGCCATCGCCGCCCCCGCCTTCGGCGCGAGCCCCGTCCAGGCCGCACCGCAGGAGGGCGGCGGCAACGGACACGCCCTCGTCCCCGCGGACAAGCGGGGCATCATCCTCTACACCGTCCGTGACGCCATCGGCCGCGACCCGCTGTCCACCTCCCTGCCGTCCGGGTTCCGCGCCGTCTTCGAACAGCTCGCCCGCTTCGGTTACCGGCAGGTCGAGTTCGCCGGCTACGGCCAGCACCCTGGCGCCCCCGGCGGGGCGAACCTGGAATCCGCCGAGGGCGCCAAGCTGCTGCGCCGCTGGCTGGACGACACCGGCCTGCGCGCCCAGGGCAACCACGGCTTCATCCCCGGCTCCTGGCCGCTGACCACCGCCGACCTGGACACCTTCAAGAAGCACCTGGAGATCGCCAACATCCTCGGCATGGCGCACATGGGCACCGGCGCCGACCCCACCAGCAGCTCCTACAAGGCCGACTGGGACGTGGCCGCCGACAAGTGGCACGCCCTCGGGGACATCGCCCGCCGCGCCGGCCTCAAGCTGTACACCCACAACCACGACGCGGCCTACGGCTTCCTCCTCGACGGTGGCCCCCTGGACGCCCAGGGCCGCCCGACCCGCAGCTCCGGCATCCGCAAGCTGGAGTACTTCCTGTCCATCACCGACCCGAAGCTGGTCTGGCTGGAGATGGACGTCTTCTGGGCGCACGTGGCCCAGTACAAGTTCCGCACCTACACCGCCCACGACGGCTCCACGCAGACCGACGTCTTCGACCCGGCACGCCTGGTGACCTGCCACGACAAGCGGTATCCGCTCTTCCACGCCAAGGACGGCGTCGTCAACACGACCAACGGGATGGGCTACGACATGGTCCCGTTCGGCACCGGCGTCATCGACTACCGGCGGTTCTTCTCCCGCGTCGGCCACCGCAACCAGCACCACCCGATGGTCGAGCAGGACAACGCCCCGAGCGCCACCGCCCCCGCCCAGTCGCTGGAACACGCGGCCATCGGCTACCGCAACCTGGCGGCCCTGCGCCGCTGACACCGGCACCCCGCACCTGGCACCGGGCACCGGGCACCGGGCACCGGGTACCGGGCACGAGGGCCTCCCCGACGGACCCCGGGGGGCCCTCGCCCGCTGTCCCCGCGCCAGGTCCGCCGGGGCCGGCACCCCTGCGCTCACACCCGCCCGCCGGACCCTGTGCGGTGTGCTTAACCCCTGATGATCAGGTGCGGAGACACCCGCGTAATGAGCGGTTCGTACCGTCACGGAAGGTGACATCAGGTCGAGCACAGGAAAAGCAAGGGAGGCGCCCGTGGCCGCGCCCGGCTCGCGACGTGAGGGCACGACGAGGGTGCGGACGGTCTGCTCGTACTGCGGAGTGGGCTGCGGCATGGTCCTCGACGTCGGCACGGGACCCGACGGACGGCGTACCGTCCTGAAGGCGACCGGGGACAAGGAGCACCCGGCGAACTTCGGCCGGCTGTGCACCAAGGGCGCGACCACCGCGGACATGCTCGCCGCCCCCGGCCGGCTGACCACCGCGCTCGTCCGGCCGGACCGCGGCGAGGAGCCGCAGCCCGCGCCCCTGGCGGCCGCCGTCGCCGAGACGGCCCGTCGGCTGCGCCGCATCGTCGACGAGCACGGCCCCGACGCGGTCGCCCTGTATGTCTCCGGGCAGATGAGCCTGGAGGCGCAGTACCTGGCGAACAAGCTGGCCAAGGGCTTCATCCGGACCAACCGGATCGAGTCGAACTCCCGGCTGTGCATGGCGAGCGCCGGTACCGGCTACAAGCTGTCGCTCGGCGCGGACGGACCGCCCGGCTCGTACCAGGACTTCGACAGGGCCGACGTCTTCTTCGTCATCGGTTCGAACATGGCCGACTGCCACCCCATCCTCTTCCTGCGGATGATGGAGCGGGTGAAGTCGGCGGGCGCCAGGCTGATCGTCGTCGACCCGCGGCGCACCGCCACCGCGGCCAAGGCCGACCTGTTCCTGCAGATCAGGCCGGGTACCGACCTCGCGCTGCTCAACGGGCTGCTGCACCTGCTGCACGCGAACGGTCACATCGACACCGGGTTCGTCGCGGCACACACCGAGGGCTGGGAGGCGATGCCCGCCCTCCTCGCCGACTACCCGCCCGCCACCGTCGCGGAGATCACCGGCATCCCGGAGGACGACCTCCGCGAGGCGGCGCGGCTGATCGGCGAGGCGGGGGAGTGGACGAGCTGCTGGACGATGGGCCTGAACCAGTCCACGCACGGCACCTGGAACACCAACGCCCTGGTCAACCTGCACCTCGCCACCGGCGCGATCTGCCGCCCCGGCAGCGGGCCCTTCTCCCTCACCGGACAGCCCAACGCCATGGGCGGCCGCGAGATGGGCTACATGGGGCCGGGGCTGCCCGGACAGCGGTCCGTGCTCGCCGCCGCCGACCGGGCCTTCGTCGAGGAGCTGTGGGAGCTGGAACCGGGCGCCCTGCGCGCCGACGGTGTCGGCAAGGGCACGGTCGAGATGTTCCAGAGGATGGCCGACGGCGACATCAAGGCCTGCTGGATCATCTGCACCAACCCCGTCGCCTCGGTCGCCCACCGCAAGACGGTCATCGAGGGCCTGGAGGCCGCCGAGTTCGTCGTCACCCAGGACGTGTTCGCCGAGACGGAGACGAACGCGTACGCCGACGTCGTCCTGCCCGGCGCCCTGTGGACGGAGACCGAGGGCGTCCTGATCAACAGTGAGCGCAACCTCACCCTCGCCCAGCCGGCCGCCGACCCGCCCGGCGAGGCGACGGCGGACTGGCGGATCATCGCCGCGGTGGCCCGTGCGATGGGGTACGACCACGGCTTCACGTACGACAGCGCCGAGGAGGTCTTCGATGAGATCAAGCGCGCCTGGAACCCGGCGACCGGCTGGGACCTGCGCGGTGTGAGCTACGAGCGGCTGCGCACCACCCCGGTGCAGTGGCCGGCGGCGAGCGCGCAGGGACCCGACCGCAATCCGGTCCGGTACGTCGGCGAGGACGGCACGCTCTCCTTCCCGACCGCGAGCGGCCGTGCGGTCTTCTACCCCCGGCCCCACATCCCGGCGGCGGAGCTGCCCGACGACGACTACCCGTACGTGCTCAACACCGGCCGCCTCCAGCACCAGTGGCACACCCTGACCAAGACGGGCAAGGTGGCCAAGCTGAACAAGCTCGACCCGGGTCCCTTCGTGGAGGTGCACCCGCAGGACGCGGCCGCCCTGGGCCTCGCCGAGGGGGATTCGGTGGAGGTCGCCTCGCGGCGCGGGCGTGCCGTGCTGCCCGCGGTCGTCACCGACCGGGTGCGGCCGGGCTGCTGTTTCGCGCCGTTCCACTGGAACGACCTGTTCGGGGAGTACCTGAGCGTCAACGCGGTGACCAGTGACGCCGTCGACCCGCTGTCGTTCCAGCCCGAGTTCAAGGTCTGCGCGGTGTCGCTGACCAAGGTGGCCACCCCGGTGACGCTGCGCACTGCGGCCCCGGCCGCCGCACAGGCTCTGGCGCCCACCGCGGCCCCTCCGGCGCCCGCCGCCTCCGCCGCTGCCGCCCCGTTCGGTCTGGAACCCGCGCCGCCGCCGGTCCTGGCCGCACACGAGCGCCGGTATCTGACCGGCTTCCTGGCCGGCATCCCGTCGGGCGCCACGGGCGTGCCGGTGCTCCCGCCGGACGCCCCGTTCAGCCCGGAGCACGCCCAGTGGGTCAACGGCGTGCTGGCCGGGATGTACTCCAGGGCCGAGGCGATGCCTTCCCCGGCGTACGGCGTCGGCGGCTCGCCGGGTCCGGCCGCCCCGCCCGTGGCCTCTGCGCGCCGCCAGATCCTGATCCTGTGGGCTTCGCAGACCGGGAACGCCGAGGAGTTCGCGACCACCACCGCGGAGCGGCTCACCGCGGACGGACATCCCGCCTCCCTCCTGCCCATGGCGGAGGCGGACCCCGCCGCGCTGCCGTCCGAGGCCGACCTGCTGCTGATCACCAGCACCTTCGGTGACGGCGACGCCCCGGACAACGGCGCCGGGTTCTGGGACGCCCTGGCCGCGTCCGACGCCCCGCGCCTGGAGGGCAGGCGCTACGCCGTCCTCGCCTTCGGTGACTCCTCCTACGACGACTTCTGCGGCCACGGCCGCCGTCTCGACCGGCGGATGGCGGAGCTGGACGCGGTACGGCTGGCGCCGCGCACCGACTGCGAACCGGAGTACGAACCCGAGGCGGAAGCCTGGCTCGACCAGGTGCTCACCGCCCTGCGCAACCCCGAGCGGCCGGCATCCGCCCCCGCCCCCGCGGCCCCGGCGGCCCCCCGGCCGAGCCGTCCCGCCTCTCTCACCGCCCGCCTCACCGGCAACCGCCTGCTGAGCCTGCCCGGTGCGGGCAAGGAGGTCCGGCGCTTCACCTTCGACACCCGGGACAGTGCCACCCCGCTCGTCTACGAGGCCGGGGACGCCCTGGCCGTCCACCCGGTCAACCAGCCGGACCTCGTGACGGAGTGGCTGGCCGTCACCGGTCTGGACGCGGACGCGACCGTGCGGGTCAAGAGCGCCGGAGAGGTGCCCTTCGCCGAGGCGCTGCTGCGCCATCTGGACATCAGCCGCGTCACCGGCGACCTGCTGCGCTTCGCCGCCGACCGGACCCGCGACCCCCGCGAGCTGCGGAAGCTGCTGCGGCCGGACAACAAGGGCGAGCTGGCGCAGTGGTCCTGGGGACGCCAGGCCGTCGACGTGGTCACCGAGTTCGGCGTCCGGGCGGGGGCGCAGGAGTGGGCCGACGTACTGGGCCGCCTCCAGCCCCGCCTGTACTCCATATGTTCCAGCCCTCTGACGGACCCCGCTCTGGTGTCGCTGACGGTCTCCGTCGTCCGCTACGAGAACCTGTACGGCCGCCCCCGCCAGGGCGTGTGCTCCCCCTTCCTCGCCGACGCCGAGCCCGGTACCCCGGTGCCCGTCCGTGTCCAGCGGGCGCCGCACTTCCGTCCGCCCGCCGACCCCGCCACGCCGGCGGTGATGGTGGGCCCCGGCACCGGCATAGCGCCCTTCATCGGCTTCCTGGAGGAACGCCGGGCCCGCGGCCACCGCGCCCCGAACTGGCTGTTCTTCGGCGAACAGCACCGGGCGACCGACTTCTACTACGAGGAGGAGCTGACCGCCTTCCTCGCCGAGGGCACGCTCACCCGCCTGGACACCGCCTTCTCCCGCGACCAGCGCGCCAAGCTCTACGTGCAGGACCGGATGCGCGAACACGGCCCGCTGCTGTGGTCCTGGCTCAGGGACGGCGCCCACTTCTACGTCTGCGGCGACGCCTCCCGCATGGCCAAGGACGTCGACCAGGCCCTGCGGGAGATCGCCACCGTGCACGGCGGCATGGCGGAGGCCGAGGCGGCGGCGTACGTGAAACAGCTCGCCGCCGACAAGCGCTACGTGCGGGACGTGTACTGACGACGGCGGGCCGAAGTCCGGGGGCGACGACCTCTCAGCCGGCCGTGTGGTCGACGCGCATCCGCACCTGCTCCTCCAGGCGCCGCAGACTGCCGTCGAGCGCGTCGTACACCGCCTGCTCGCCCGGGTCGTGGCCGGCTTCGAAGAAGGACAGGTGCACGGTCACCTCGCTGGCGCCGCTGCCGATGCCGGCCACCTGCAGCCAGCCGGCGTAGCTGCCCTGCCCCCGGGTGCCCCACTCCAGGCGCATCTGGTCCGGCTCGGACCGCAGCAGGGCCGGCATGTCCTGGCCGGAGAGGTCCTCGTGGACGGTGACGGCGGGCGGGTCCTCCACGTCGACGTGCAGGGCGTCCGGGAGCCAGGCGTCGAGCTGGGTGACGTTGGCCGCCTGGTCGAAGACGTGCTCGGGCTGTGCGGGCATCGTGCGGGAACGTTCGTACTCGGCCATGGTCGTACCGCCCTCCGGTCGGAAGTCGTACCCCGACCGCGTGCCCCGTTGACGGGGACCGAAAAGCCCCACCGCGATCGGGCGGCAGAACCCCCTCGCGCGGGTGGTCACAGGCCCAGGGAGATCGCCATGCGGGTCAGCTCGGCGGTGTTGGTGATGTTGAGCTTGGCCCGGATCCGGCGCAGGTAGGCGTCGACGGTGTGGGTGGAGAGCCCCATGTGGCGGGCCGTCTGCAGGTAGGTGCGGCCGGCGGCGATGTGCCGGAGCGTCTCCCGCTCGCGCGGAGCCAGCGCGGGGGCGGGGGCTGCGGTGTGCGGAAGGGCGAGAGTGGCGCTCATGGGGGTTCCTCCGGCGGACGGCTCGGGGGGTGCTGCGCTGAGGCGACAGCGGGGAAGGTCTCTGACCGATTAGGGCCTTTTGCCCTTGTTTCAATAGATTGCGCGCCCGACTTCATGGGGATGTCCGCCGACTGTCACAGGCGTGTCACAGGGGCGGAGGAGCGGTTTGACCCACTCCTCCGCCCCTGTGCCGTACCGGTCCGCCGTCAGGCCATGGCGTCGCGTGCCGTCCGCTCCACCAGGGAGATGCCGTCGCTCATGGACGCGCTGCCGTTCGACAGGACCGCGACGAGATACCGGTGTCCCTTCACGGTGACCTGTCCGACGCTGTTGACGTCCCACAGGCCGGAGGGGTTGCGCTGCAGCCAGCCGTTCTTCAGTGGCCCCCGGGGGCCGGAACCGGAGAGTGCCGAGACCCCCCAGGTCTGCTCGGACACGACATGGCTCATCAGGGTGCGGATGTAGGCCCGGGACTCCGCGTTCAGCGCGGCGGAACCCGCGGTCGCCGTCCTGTCGGTGTCGAACACGGCGCGCAGCAGCCGTATCTGGTCGCTCGCGGTCGTCCGGGTCAGCCCCCACTTGGCGCCCGGGCCGCCGGTGGTCGAGGTCAGCCCCAGGCGCTTGTTGGCCGCGGCCAGACCGGAGGACCGGCCGATCTCCCGCCACAGGGCGTTGGCCGCCGCGTTGTCGCTGCGCGTGATCATCGGCTCGGCGCGTCCGCGCTCCTGGGCGGTGAGGTGCCGTCCCGCGTCCTGCGCCTTGAGCAGCAGCGCCGCGAGGATGTCGACCTTGACGATGCTGGCCGTGTCGTACGCCGTGTCCGTGCCGTGGACCACCGGTGTGCGGCCGGGGCCGTCCAGGTCGAGCACGGCCGCCGTCGCGTGCGCCGCCTTCCCGCGGTCGGGCGTGGTGCCGGCGGCGGCCGCCGGTGCCGGGGTGAGCAGGCCGAGGGAGAGCAGGGCCGCTGTCGACGCCGCGAGGGCGCCGGCCGTGCGACGTGCCGTGGGGGAGAGGTGGGACGACATGGGTCATGAACGTAGACAAAACGCGCGTCCGGCGACGTGGCTCCCGTCACTCCGGCCCCTGTTCGCCCCGAATTGTGAGAAGAGCCACCGTTGGGGCGCATCGCTGAGCCCGGTCGTTCCCGCGGCGGCGTGTACGCACGGCCGGGTCGCCGTCCTCGCCTATCGTCAGCCAGACACCGACATCCGGAGTGATAATGGAAAAATCGGATGAATTGGTTGGTGGGGTCGACGGTGCGACGGTCGTACCCGTCACTCCGCCCCTGCGCCGCGGCCGGCCGTGGCCGTTCGGCGCCGCTCTCACGATCGTGGCCGGTGCCACGGCCGTGCCCCTCCTCGCGGACACACAGTGGCTGGACCAGCCGGCCGTCCAGGCCTGGCGCACCGTCTGCCTGGCGATCACCGTCCAGGCGCTTCCCTTCCTCCTCCTCGGCACCGCCCTGTCCGGCGCCATCAACGCCTTCGTACCCGCCGATCTCTTCACCCGGGTGCTGCCGAAGCGGCCCGCCCTCGCCGTGCCCGTCGCCGGAGCCGCGGGCGCGGTGCTGCCGGGCTGCGAGTGCGCCTCCGTCCCCGTCGCGAGCAGCCTGATCCGCCGGGGCGTCACCCCGGCCGCCGCCTTCGCGTTCCTGCTCTCCGCGCCCGCCGTCAACCCCGTCGTGCTGACGGCCACCGCCGTCGCCTTCCCGGGCGACCCCGCGATGGTGGCCGCCCGGCTGCTCGCCTCCCTGGCCACGGCGGCCGTCATGGGCTGGCTGTGGCTCTGGCTGGGCAAGGAGGAGTGGCTGCGGCCGGCCCTGCGGCACCGGCACACCGGCCACCGGCACGGCCACAGCCGCCGGACCGAGTTCCGCCTCGGCTTCCAGCACGACTTCCTGCACGCCGGAGGCTTCCTCGTCCTCGGCGCCATGGCCGCCGCCACCTTCAACGTCGCCGTGCCACGCTCCGTCCTCGACACCTTCTCCGGCTCGCCCTGGCTGTCGGTGCTCTTCCTGGCCGCGCTCGCCGTCCTGCTCGCCGTCTGCTCGGAGGCCGACGCGTTCGTCGCGGCCTCGCTCACCGGATTCCCGCCCACCGCGCGGCTCGCGTTCCTGGTCGTCGGCCCCATGGTCGACCTGAAGCTCATCGCCCTGCAGGCGGGCACCTTCGGGCGCGCCTTCGCCTGGCGGTTCTCGACCGCGACCACCATCGTGGCCGTCGCCGCGAGCGTCCTGATCGGAGGCGCGCTGCTGTGAAACGCCCCGTCCAGTCACTGCTCCTGACCCTGACCGGCGTCGGCCTGCTGCACACGACCCTGTTCACCGACACCTACCTGCGCTACGTCAAGGCCGGACTGCGTCCCCCGCTGATCGCCTCCGGCGCGGTCCTGCTGCTGCTCGGCCTGGCGGGGGCGGCCGCCCGGGGCGGGCGGCACGGCGCTCCGGAGGCGGGCCACGACCACGGCCACGGCCACGACCACTCCGGCACCCCGCGCATCGCCTGGCTGCTCTTCCTCCCGGCACTGAGCCTGCTCTTCCTCGCCCCGCCCGCCCTGGGCGCCTACACCGCGGCACGCTCCGGCAGCCGGCCCGTCACCGTGCAGAAGGGATTCGCTCCGCTGCCCGCGACCTCCCCCCTGCCGCTGACCCTCACGAACTTCACCAAGCGGGTCCAGCAGGACCGCAGCCTGGCCATCAAGGGCCGCGCCGTCCTGCTGACGGGCTTCGTCACCCCCTCCGGGGAGGACGACGGCTGGTACCTCACGCGGATCGTCTTCACCTGCTGCGCCGCGGACTCACAGACCGTCAAGGTGCGGATGTACGGCTCCGAAGCACCGCCCGCCGACACCTGGCTGGCGGTGACCGGCACCTGGCATCCCCGGGGCGCCCTCGGCACCCGGACCGCGGAGGCGGCGCTCGACGTCACGGACGCCCGCCCCGTCGCCCAGCCGGTGAACGCCTACACCGACGACCTGCCCCTGCGCCCGTCCTGACCCACGGTGGCGGAGTCCTACCGCGAGGTCGTCGCCGTCATGCCGCCGGACGCTCTTCTCTGGCGGTCCGGCGCCGCCGCGCGCAGCGTGGAGACGAGGGGACGACGGGCGAGGCGGACGCATCTGCCGCAGGAGAGGTGACACACATGGACAGGGATGTCTCCAGGCCCCGGGTCGTGGTCGGGGTCGACGGCTCGCCGTCCTCGTACGAGGCGGTGCGCTGGGCCGTACGCTACGCCGCCCTCGTCGGCGGCACCGTGGACGCGGTCGCCGCATGGGAACTGCCGGGTCTCTACGGATGGTCGGCACCCGCCGTGGACATGGACGTCGACAAGGACGAGGCCCGGCAGCGGATGGCCCAGGAACTGAACGAGGCGCTCGGCGCGGACGCGGCCGCCTCCGTCACCACCCATATGGCGCACGGCAACCCCGCCGAGGTTCTGCTGCGGGCCGCCGAGGGCGCCGAGATCCTGGTCGTCGGCAGCCGGGGCAGAGGCGGCTTCGCCCGCGCTCTGCTCGGTTCCGTCAGCCACCGCGTGGCGCAGCACGCCGGCTGCCCCGTCGTGATCGTGCGCGCCACGGAATCGTGAACGCGGACGCCGCGGGGCGGTGAGTTGCGTGCCGCGGGGCCGTGGGCGTGCGTGCCGCGGGGCCGTGGTCGTGAACGTCGCGAGGCGGTGGTCCTTCGCCGTCCTCGCGCCGTCACGGCCGGTACGGCTCCAGGTGGGAGGCGAGGACCGCCGCCTGCACCCGGCGCTGCACGCCCAGCTTGGCCAGCAGCCGCGAGATGTGGTTCTTGACGGTCTTCTCCGACAGGTGCAGCCGCTTGCCGATCTCCCGGTTGGTGAGGCCGTCGCCGATCAGGGCGAGGATGTCCCGTTCGCGCGGCGACAGGCTCGCCAGCTCGGGCGGCAGCGACGGTGTGTCGGCCGGGTCGGCCCGCAGGGAGCGCATCAGGCGGGCCGTGGTCGCGGGGTCCAGCATCGACTGCCCGGACGCGACCGTACGCACGGCCGACACCAGGTCCGAGCCCTTGATCTGCTTCAGCACGTACCCGGACGCCCCGGCCATGATCGCGTCCAGCAGGGCGTCCTCGTCGTCGAACGAGGTCAGCATCAGACACGCCAGCTCCGGCATCCGGTCCCGCAGCTCCCGGCAGACCGAGATGCCGTTCCCGTCCGGCAGGCGTACGTCGAGCACGGCGACGTGCGGGCGCAGGGCGGGGCCGCGGACGAGCGCGTGTTCCACGGTGTCGGCGTCTCCGACGACGGAGATGTCCGGTTCCGCGTCGAGGAGGTCGGCCAGGCCGCGCCGTACCACCTCGTGGTCGTCCAGCAGGAACACCCGGATCGGGTCCTGCTCCGTGAAGGTGCGTGTCTCGGTCATGGTGACCTCTCGTTTCCCCGGTCGGATGGACTGCGGGCCGTCCACGAGGCCGATCATCACCCGAGCGGGCCCGACGCACTAGGGCCGACCGGCCCTGTCCGCTCCGGCACGCGCGGCCCTCCCCGCGCGACCGATGCTCCGCACCGAGGAGAATGCACGTAGGGAGGCAGCCGTTCCGCGCGACCGCATCGGGGCCCGGAACGTCTTCGTCTTCGCATGGGGTGATGACCATGATGGAACGGCCGATCGTCGTCGGCGTCGACGGCTCCGAGTCGAGCCTGTGCGCCGTGGACTGGGCGGCCGACGCGGCCGCCCTGCGCGGGGCACCGCTGCGCCTGGTGTACGCCTCGCTGTGGGAACGCTACGAAGGCGCCCTGATCGCCCAGGAGGCCGGCAGGCCCGCCGAGGAGGTGATGGCCCGTGACGTCGTCGGCACCGCGGAGGACCGCGCGCGGCGCCGTCGGCCGGGACTGAGCGTCACCACCGATGTGCTGCCCCAGGAGCCCGAGCGCGGGCTCGTGCTGGAGAGCCTGACCGCCCTCGCCGTGGTGCTGGGCAGCCGGGGCCGCAGCGGGATCGCCGAGGTCCTCCTCGGCTCCGTGGGCGTGACGGTCGCCGGGCACGCGCACTGCCCGGTGGTCGTGCTGCGCGGCGGTCACGACCACCAGGTCCGGTCCGGGCCCCCCGGACGCATCGTCCTCGGCGTGGCCGGGCCCGCGAGTTCCGCCGCCGTGCGGTTCGCCACCGAGGAGGCCGTGCTGCGCGGCGTGCCGCTGGAGGCCGTACGCGTCTGGCGGCGCGCCGGGCACGCCGTCCGCGGTCACCTGCCGCACCCGGGCAAGCCCGCCCCCGTACCGGAACGGGAAGCCGCCGAACTGGTGGAGAAAGCACTGCGGGACGCGCCGGACGGCCTGGAGCTGCGCCGGCGCACCGTCGAGGGACGCGCCCGCGACGCCCTGCTGGCCGCCTCCCGCGACGCCGGGCTGCTCGTCGTCGGCGCCCGTCACCGGGTCGGCCGCGCCGGCCTGCAACTGGGACGTGTCGCCCACGGCGTGCTGCACCACGCGGCCTGCCCGGTGGCCGTCGTACCGGACACTCCGCCCCACCCGGCCGAGGAGTCGTCTCCCCCCGGCGACGACTAAGGGAGGCTGCCGGTCTCCGGCAGGTGCTCGGGGATGCGCGGGTGCACCTCGAAGACGTCCCGCAGACCCGTCATGCGGAGCAGCCGCAGGAAAACCACGTCGTCCGCGACCAGCCGCAGCCTGCCGCTCCGGGCCAGCGCCCGGTTGCGGGCCCGGCACAGGACGCTCAGCCCGGAGCAGTCGATGAAACCGACCGGCCGCAGGTCCAGCACCAGGTCGGGGCGCGGGTGCGCGGTGAGCGCGTCCAGCCGTTCCGCCAGAGCGGGCGCGGTCAGCAGGTCGATCTCCCCGTGGAGGGGGAGGACCGTCGTCCCGCCGGGCGCACGGTGGACCGCGACGGCGGCGGGCCCGGCGTGCTCCGCGGCCCCGGACCGCGTGTGGTTCTCGGACATGGGAGAAGCGAAGCGCGACCGCGGGGGTGCCGGATAGGGCCGATCGGCCCTTGCTCGAGGCCGTCCACGGCACCGGGACCGCGGCCGCGCCCCGGTGCGGGTGGCGCCGGCATGCGGACGGAGCGGCACCGCGGGGGATCGGTGCCGCTCCTGATCCCACTGTGGGTCGGCGCGCGCGGCCTGTCCAGTGCCGTTCGGCCCTTGAGAAGGCGGACCGGAAATCCCGCCCCTGGGCGGCCGCCGCCGTCGCGAACGTCGTACGCGGTGCCGTCCGCCGGGTGCCCGTGCCGTCCCCGGCCGGGTACCGCTACGGTGGCATTGACCCGACTGTTCCGGGTCGCCGCACCGAGGGCACTGGAGGAACGGTGGCGAGCCCCGAGGCGCCCCGTGTACGACTGCCGCAGCTCAAGCTCGACGAACTGCTGGAGGAGTTGCAGGCCAGGATCGACGCGGCCCGAGGGACCCGCGACCGCGTGCACAGCCTGCTGGAGGCGTTGCTCTCCGTCGGCCGGGAACTGGACCTGGAACAGGCCCTGCGCTCCATCGTGGAGGCCGCGGCGGTCCTGGTGGACGCCGAGTACGCCGCCCTGGGCGTCATCGGCCCGGACGGAAAGAGGCTGTCCGCCTTCCACACCGTCGGTGTGAGCGAGGAGGAGATCAAGCGGATCGGCCCGTTCCCGGAGGGGCACGGCATCCTCGGCGAGCTGATCCGCCACCCGCAGTCCCTGCGCCTGTCGAAGATCTCCGAGCACCCCGCCTCGTACGGCTTCCCGCCGGGGCATCCGCCGATGAACAGCTTCCTCGGCGTTCCGATCCGGGTCCGCGACCAGGTCTTCGGCAACCTCTACCTGACCGAGAAGCGCAGCGGGGCGGAGTTCGACGAGGAGGACGAGTCGGTGTTGTCGACGCTGGCCGTCGCCGCGGGCGTCGCCATCGACAACGCCCGGCTGTACGAGGAGTCCCGGCTGCGTGAGCGCTGGCTGCTGGCGAACGCGGAGATCGGCCACAGCCTGATGTCCGGCAGCGCACGAGCCGAGGCCCTGGACCTCATCGCGGAGCGGGCCCGCGAGATCACGGGCTCGGCCCTCGCGGCCGTCGCGATGCCCATGGAGGACATCGACGCCCTTTCCGTGGAGATCGCCGTCGGGGCGGAGGCGGAGGTGCACCGCGGACTCGTCCTGCCGCTCGGAAACAGTCTGATGGGCCTGGCCTTCTCCGCCGCTGTCCCGGTCACCAGCGACGACGTCGTCCACGACGACCGGATCTCCCCCGAACCCCCGCGCTTCCGCGGACTGGGTCCCGCCGTGGCCGTCCCCATCGGCACCGGCGAGGGCGGCGTGCGAGGTGTGGTCCTGGTGGCGCGCGCGTCCGGGTGCCCGGTCTTCTCCAAGAAGGAGACCGAGATGCTCCAGGGCTTCGCCGCGCAGGCCGCGATCGCCATGGAACTGGCCGAGCGGCGGCAGGACGCCCAGCAGATCGCGTTGCTGGAGGACCGCGACCGGATCGCCCGAGACCTCCACGACCTGGCCATTCAGCGACTCTTCGCCACCGGGATGACCCTGCAGAGCGCGGGCCGCTTCATCGAGCACCCGGAAGCCGCCGAACGGGTGCTGCGGGCCGTCGACGACCTCGACGAGACCATCAAGATCATCAGATCGACGATCTTCGGACTGCGAGCACGCGCCGGCTCCGCCGAGAGCGGACTACGGGCCCGGGTCGTCCGCGTGGCCGGCGAGACGGCCCGGGTGCTCGGCTTCGCGCCCAGCGTGCGCATGGAGGGCCTCGTCGACACCGACGTACCGCGCGAGATCGCCGACAACGTGGTGGCCGTGCTCTCGGAGGCCCTCGCCAATGTCGCCCGGCACGCGCACGCCGACCGGGCCGAGATCCTGCTCGCCACCGACGGCCGTGAGGTGCGCCTCAGCGTCCGCGACAACGGCGTCGGCATCCCTCCCGACGGCCGGCGCAGCGGCCTGCGGAACATGGCGCAGCGGGCGGAACAGTTCGGCGGCCGGCTCGAGGTGAGCGGTGGCGACGGCGACGGGGCCAGGGTGGAGTGGCGGGTCCCGCTGCCCGGGGCGTAGGCGTTCCCCGCGAGGCGCGCGGCCGCCGGGGCCCTTTTCGGCGTCCGCAGAGCCGCGATCCGGCTCGGGGTGCACGATGGTGGTGTGACACTCGGTGGCCGGGTCCGGGAGACCGGCCCGTGCCCGCCGGCCGTCCGCCTCGCGCGCTCCGTGCGGGCGTGGTGGACGCACGGCGCGCGCTGACCGGGCCGCCCCGGCGCCCGGACCTCGACCCGGACCTGCCGACGCCGACCGGACCGGCGCGCCGTGAGGCGGAGCCGCCGGCGGACGAGAGGAGGCGGTGACGATGACCCGGACACCTCCCACGACGGTCACCCCGGTACGGCTGTGGCGATGGCGGCGCAACCCGCTCCGACGGCACAGCGACGTCGTCGAGGCCTGGATCGTCCTCGCCACCTGGTTGCTCGTCCTCGTCGGCGGGGCTTTCGCGGGTGTCGTCGCCGCGCACGCCTCCGATGCGGCGTTCTCGGCCCGCCGGGCCCAACTGCAGGCCGTGTCCGCCGTCCTGACCGACGACGCGGCGCGGACACCGCCTGCCGGGTCCGGATACGACGACGGCCGGGTCTGGGCCACCGTGCGCTGGACGGACGCGGACGGTTCGGTGCACACCGACCGGGCGAAGGTCTTCCCGGGAGCGTCCGCCGGAAGCCGGATGACGGTGTGGACGAACCAGGCGGACCGGGTGGTCTCGGCACCCGTCACCGGAGCCGCGGCCGACCTGCAGGCTGCCCTCACCGGTGCGCTGGTGGCCCCGTCGGCCGGAGCGGTCGTCTGGTGCGCGGGCTGGGTCGTCCGCAGCCGGCTCATCCGGCGCCGCATGGCCGAGTGGGACGAGGAGTGGAAGCAGATCGGGCCCCGGTGGGGCAATTTCAGCGGTGCCTGAACGGCGGCCGCCTGCCGGTGCCGTCACTCCTCGCCGGCCGCGACGAGACGGCGGTCCACCCCTACGGCACCCCCGCGGTTCGCCCCCACGACACCCTCGACGCCCCGTGCCGCGGCGGCACCGAGTTCAGACCAGCCCGCCGCTCCCGTACGGGGCGTACAGGTCCAGCAGCCGGACCCGGGAGGCATGCAGCCGCTGCGCGACCACCCGCCCGACCCAGACCGCGATCGCCCGCCCGAACTCCGGGTCCTCGACGCACCTCTCGCGCACGGCCCCTGCCTCGAACTCGTAGGCCCGCACCGGGCTCATCGCCTCGGCGCCCAGATGCCAGACGTAGGGCGGGAAATGCCAGGACCAGCCGATGAGTTCGCCGTGCCCCAGCGTCTCGATGACGGCGGGGCGACGGCCGGGCACATGCAGGTCGAGGGCGACGGTGCCGGTGCGCACGATCCAGAAGCGGTCGGCGCGCCGGCCCTCCTCGAACAGGCGGGCGCCGGCCGCGAAGAAGGCCTCACGCGCGAGGCGCATCAGCCGGTCGCGGTGCACGGACTCGAGGGCCGTGGTCATGGTGGTGGCGGAGGTCATCGCACCGGCTCCGTTCGGGCCTTGTGCTCCCGGCGCGGGCGTCGTGCCCTGCTGTTCCCAGCGTGGGCAGCCCCGGCACCCGGCACCATGGGCCGCTCGGACCCTCCCGGGGCCCTTCGGCCCGCGCCCCGGTGAACGGCACGCCGCGCACGCCGGCAGCGCGAAGGACAGGACCGGCAGCGCGAAGGGCGGGACCGGCAGCGCGAAGGGGAGGACCGGAAACGCGAGGGGCAGGTCAGGGCGGGAAGGGCCATCCGCTTCTCGCGGATCCTGATTGCGCGGTGCGCGGTTCCCGTCCGCTTCTCCGCGTCTGTCTCGAGTCCTTCCCGCCACTACCAGCACACCACGGAAATCTCCGGCCCACCAGGGCCGGCGGGCCCGGATTCCGCGTCCGTACCTGCCCGGCAGACGGCGGCCCACCCGCGTACCCGGGTCCGCGTCTCGCCGTCGCGTCCCCCGAAGGGGTTGTTCCGGTGGCTCTGTGCGGCCCTCGGCGCATGGCCGGGGCGCAGCGGGTGAGACATCCGGCATGCAGCAACCGACTCCGGACGGCCCGTTCCCGGCTCAGCGCCCCTGTCGCCGGCACCGACCGAGGTCGTCCTCACCGCGGACTTCACGGACACGGGACAGTGGGTGGCGGGCCGGTCATGGGCCTATCCCGACGGGGGCCCGGCGGGTGGAACACGGCCTGCTGACCACGGAGGGCGGCGCGCAGGGCTTCCGGCCGCGTCCCGGCGACGTGCTGGAGGCCCGGGTGCGGCCGCCCCGCGAGGTCGGGGCGTGGCCGGCGATCTGGACCTGGCGCGACGGCGACCAGGAGATCGACGCTTCGAGTACCACCCGGACCATCCGGACCTCCTGGAGTTCGGCAACCACGTGCGCGGTACCGGCTCCTCCTTCCGCGACGACGCCGTCGGCCCCGGCGCCTGGGCGGACCTGCGGACCGAGTTCGGGGCCCGCTCCGTCGCGTGGTGGGTGAACGGCTCGCGGGTCTTCTCGGACGGGCGCGGCGTGGGACGTGGCCGGCACGCCTGTCTCCTCGTCAACCTGTCGGTCTGCGCGGGCCGTTATCACCCCGCTCCGGCACCGGAGACGGCCGAGATGTCGTTCGAGGTGAGCAAGCTCGTCGTACGCCGCCCGGTGGTGGACGGGGGCGTCTCGGGCAGGACGGCGTCCGCCGAGGCCGGGGAGCCGGCCGCCCTGGACGACATGGCCGGACAGCGGACTCCGTCCTCCCCTCAGCCCCCCGCGGGCATCGGACAGAACTCAGGACTCCAGGGCGTCGCGGACGCTCGGGCAACAGTCGATGAGGGCGGTGAGGCCGACGATCTCCAGGGTCCGCAGGACCGGCCTGCGGACTCCCGCGAGCCGCAGCCGGCCGCTCGGGCCGTGGGCCTGGTGGGCGGCGATGAGGGCGTTGATGCCGCTGGAGTCCATGAAGGCCACGCCGGTGAAGTCCGCGACGGTGCGTGCTGCCGCCGCGGGCTCTTCGGGCGCCAGCGCCTGGCGGAGCAGACCGGAGGTGTGGTGGTCGATCTCCCCGGTCACCGTGACCACGGCGACGCCGTCGACGACGGCACGGCTGATCGCCAACCGGTCCGGATCGGCCGGTTCCTTGGTGTCCGCAGTGTCTGTCACGTATCCCTCGACAACGCTCGACGATTCTTGACCAGAGCTTCCCCCACCAGGTGGCTGCCCCGGATCGCCCGCGGGATGCCTACCCGGCCCCGCTCAGCGCCCGCCCGCTCCCGCCCCTGTCCCACCCAGCCCGCGCGTTCGTGACCGGCAGGTGTGCGGGGCGCGAAGGCGGGTACACGCGCATCCGTGAACGGGGTGACGAAGCATGTCCGAAGGGAATCGGGCGCCCTCCACGAGGGGCCCTCGGTGCCGGACCACGAGCCGCCGCACATCGCGGTCGAACTCGACGGCGGCGACGGCGGGTGCATCGCCGAGGCCCGCGACCGGGCGGGAGCCTTCCTCGCCCGGGCGCAGGCCGTGCACGGGCTGCCGGTGACGGCCCGCACGATGCATCTGGCCCGGTTGGTGGTCAGCGAGCTGGTCACCAACGCCTGCAAGTACGCGCCCGGCCCGGTGCTGCTGCGGGCGCGGATCGCCGACGGGGCGGTAGAGCTGGAGGTCTGGGACAGCGATCCCGTCCTGCCGGTGGCCAGGGCCGCCGATCCGGGCCGGGTGGGCCAGCACGGTCTGGAGATCGTGATGGCCGTCGTCCAGGGCTTCGAGGCGCGCCGGGAGCCGGTCGGCAAGCGCATCACCGCCCGGATCGCCCTGTGGGACGACCCCGTCGGCGGCCTCACCGCACCCGGCCCCCGCTGACGCGCGCACCGCGCACGACCCGACGGGCGGCCATCGGCGACCGTGTCGGCCACGCCGGTGAACGGCGGCCGGCCGTGTCGTACCCGTCGCACGGCCGTGCCCGGTCGCACCCGCCGCACGGCCGTGTCGCACCCGCCGCCCCGGCCACGTCGGACACACTGACAGGCCACCAGGTGAACCGGCCCGCCTCGCGGAGAACGGAGCGCACGATGCGCAGTGGCACGGTCGAGGCCGACGGAGCCGAGCTGTACTACGAGGTGCGCGGAAGCGGCCCCGCCCTGCTGCTCATCAGCGGGGCGGGAGGAGACGCCGGGTACTACTCCGGCATCGCCGCCGAACTGGCCGACGCCTTCACCGTGATCACCTACGACCGGCGGGGCAACTCCCGCAGTACCGGGCGGTGCGGCACCCCCATGCGGCTGGCGCGGGAGTCGGCCGACGCCCGTGACCTCATCGTCGCTCTGGCCGGCGGGCGGGCGCTGGTCTTCGGCAACAGCGGAGGCGCGATCATCGGGCTCACCCTCGCCGCGTCGCATCCCGAGGTGGCCGCGGGCCTGATCGCCCACGAACCGCCCGCGGTGAACGTCCTGCCCGAGGGCGACCCCGCGCGAGGCTTCTTCCCGGAGCTGGCCGCACGGTACGCCGCGGGCGGCGGACCCGCGGCGGGCCGGCGGTTCGCGGAGACGGTGCGCGGGGAGGGCACCTATCGCTGGCCCGACGATCTGTGGCAGCGGTTCCTGGGCAACCAGGACCATCTCTTCGGATCCGAGTGGGCGGCCTTCGCCGGCTTCCAACCCGACGAGGCGGCGCTGCGGGCCGCGCCGTTCCCCATCGTGCTCGGCGCCGGCGCGGAGGATCGCGGCACGTACTACGCGCGGCCCTCGGTGGAGATCGCCCGCCGGATCGGCGCGCGGTGGGCCGAGTTCCCGGGCATCCACATAGAGTTCCTCCGGGGCCCGGCGGTGTTCGCGGCGGCGCTGCGGGCCCTGGCCACCCAACTGCTCAGCGACGGAGGCCGCGTGCCGCAGTTGTGGGAGGGCCCCACCGATACCCGCTGAGCGATCTCCCGCACCGCACGGCGCCGCCTTGTCGTGGGGGGCGTGCCACGGCGACTCCGGCGGGCCCGACTCAGGGGTCGTCGACGGCGCCTTCCCGCCCCTTCGTGAAACTGCCGTGGCGCCGCACCGCATGCCGTAACGCCGCACCGCAGGTCCGCACCCGTCTTCCGGCCACCGCCGGTCGGTTCGCCTCCCCGGTGCCTCCCGACGCACAGGGCCCCCACCGGAACACCTGGTCCGCTGGGGGCCGTTGGGCCGGGCCGGCCGATGACGGGCTCCGTCCGGCGGCGTCAGTGCCGCACCATGACCCGGCTCAGCGCGGCCACGCCGAGTGCCGCGAGGGCGATCTGGATGAGCCATTCGACCCAGTCGACGCCCTTGGTGTCCGCGACACCGACACCGGCCGCGACGGCGGTTCCGATGAAGGCGGCGACGATACCGATCACGATCGTCCACAGGATGCCGATGTGCTGGCGGCCGGGGACGGCGAGCCGTCCGAGGACGCCGATCACGATGCCGATGACGAGCGCGCTGATGATCCCGGATATCTCCATGACTGGTATGCCACCCCTCTGTCGTCGATGGCATACGAGTGCCCGTTCGAAATTGCGCCACGCCTGTCCGTACGGCAGGCAGACTTGAGGGGGTGTCAGCTGCGACCGCGGGCACTCGTGAGGTGGCCACCGCCGGTGAGGGTGGCCGGGCGGGAAGGAGGGTGCGGGGTGGGCCCGGTTTCAGGGGCACTGCTGGGGGCGCCGGCGGGCGGCGCCGGCGGTGAGGCCGGGTGGCAGGCCTGGGCCGCGCTCGGCGCGCTGGTGCGGCGCCCGTTCCGGCGGGGCACCGGTGAGGCGGCCGATGCTCCCGAGGTCGGCTCCGGCGGGGCGGAGCCGGCCCGGCTGCGGGAGGCTCCGGCCGACCTGGCGCGCGCCCAGGCGCTGAGCACGGCCCTGGTCGTCCGGGCCGCCGTCGACGCAGGCTTCTCGGCCGGTCCGTGGGACTGGCACGAGCGGGCGCGCGAGCTGCGCACCGGCGACGCCGACCTGCACAACGCGATCAGCGGCGGCACCTTCTCCGGCCCGGTGGTCCTGGGCCGCGACGTCCACGGCACCTCCTTCCCCGCCACCCCGCCCCGCCCGCGCCTCCGACGGGGAGCTGAGTGCTGCTGACACCCCGGGTTTGTTACATTGCGCAACCACGCAACCGAGGTGAACCATGGGGGTGGGAGATGAGCGACCCGTGGGACGGGACCGCAGGTCAGGCCACGCGTAGCGCCGGCGCACGGGTGCCCGGGCAGCGATCGGCCGGCTCCGGCGGGACGCGTCCGCCCGGTGGCCGGGTTCCGGGTCGGCCGACCGCCCGCTCCCGCGGCAGGCGGATGCTGAGGATCCTCGGGACATGCCTGTCCGTGCTCATCGTGGTCACCTCCGGCGCCGGCTGGTGGTTCTACCAGCACCTGAACGGCAACATCCACAGCGTCTCGCTCGACGGCAAGGGCGGCACGGAGAAGGCCGACGCCTTCGGCCGTACCCCGATCAACATCCTGGTGATGGGCTCGGACGGCCGCACCAGCAAGGCGGACTGCAAGCTGGGCGGCGGCTGCTCGAGGACCGGCGTGCAGTCCGGCAGCAACGCGGACGTGCAGATGGTGCTGCACATATCCGCGGACCGCTCCGACGCCACCGTGATGAGCATCCCGCGCGACACCATGACCAAGGTCCCGGCCTGCAAGGACAGTGACTCGGGCCAGTCCACGAAGGGCTACTACGGGCAGATCAACAGCGCGCTGCAGTACGGTCCCGCCTGCCAGGTGGCCACCGTCCACCGGCTCACCGGCATTCCCATCGACCACTTCGTCAAGCTCGACTTCTCCGGCGTGGTCAAGATGTCCGACGCGGTCGGCGGTGTCCCGGTATGTGTCAGCGACGACGTCTACGACACCTACTCGCACCTGAAGCTGTCCCGGGGCACCCACACCCTGAAGGGTGTCGCGGCCCTGGAGTTCGTCCGCTCCCGGCACGGCTTCGGCGACGGCAGCGACCTGGGCCGGACCGTCTCGCAGCACATCTTCCTCAGCGCGATGATCCGCAAGTTCAAGAGCGCGGGCACACTCACCGACCCCACCGCCGTCTACGCCCTCGCCGACGCCGCCACCAAGGCGCTGACCGTGGACGACGGCCTCGGCTCGGTGAAGAAGCTGATCGGGCTCGCGACCGATGTCAACAAGGTGCCGGCCAAGCGGATCACCTTCACGACGATGCAGACGGCCCCCGATCCGGGCAACAGCGACCGTGTGGTGGTCGGCGCGGGCGCGAAGTCCCTGTTCGCCGCGATCGCCGGCGACCGGTCGCTGACCGCCGGGTCGGGCAAGAAGTCCACCGCGGCCTCCGCGACCGCGAAGCCCACGGCCACCGCCCCGGCGGTGCCCGCGTCCGAGATCGCCGTCACGGTGGAGAACGGCACCGGTATCACCGGCCGCGCCTCCGCGGTCGCCACCGCCCTGACCGAGCAGGGTTTCAGCCCCGCCACGACCACGGGCAACGCCCCGAGCCCCGCCGCGACCACCACCCTCACCTACGGCACCGGCCAGAAGGGCGCGGCCCGGACGGTCGCCAGGGCGCTCGGTCTGTCCGGCGCACGGCTGAAGCAGGGCACCGGCACCGGCCTGACCCTCGTGGTCGGCAGCGACTGGCCCAGCGGCACCAGCTACCCGGGCGGCGCCTCCGCGCCCGCGCCCGCCGACACCAGGGCCGCGGTCTCCGACGCCCACGCCTCCACCGCCGACCAGGCCGAGGCCTGCGCCAGGGTCAGCCCCTACCGGACGGTGGAACTCAACGGGGTGCCGATGACGCCGTCCCAGGCCTACGCCGCGGCGCGGAGCAAGCCCGACTCCGACGCATGACGAGCAGGCCCCGGACCGGCGGTCGGTGCGCCGGGGTCCGGGGCTCGGGCGATCAGGGGCTGGCGATGTCGAAGCCGTACCGCACAGGCCCGTCGGTCACGGTGTAGTCGCGGCGGTAGAGGTACACCGCTTCCGCGCGCACGCCGTCGACGGACTCGGCCTCCAGCCGGCAGGGGTACGTCACCTGGATCACGCGCGGCCGGTCGGAGACCTTCATCCGCAGTCCGTCCGCGGGCCCTCCGTCGAGCACCGCGATCTCCCAGCCGGTCACCTCGGTCGTCTCCACGGCGACAGTTTAAAGGTTGCGCAAGTCTCCGCCGCGTGAGACGGGTCACGGCCGGCCCTTCGGCGTCGTGGCAGGTCAGGGGCGCGGTGCGGTCGAGTCCCGGTCGACGACGGAGCCGCTGATCACCCGGTCCGAACCGGACGGCGCCGCGTCCTGATCCCTGAGCGCCCCGGCTTCGCTCTTGAAGATGCGGGCCGCCTTGCCGGCCGACCGCGTCAGTTCGGGCAGTTTCCTGATCCCGAGCACCACGGCGACGACCACCAGGATCACGGCCAGCTCGCTCAAGCCGAACATCGGACCTGCCCTCCGCATGCAATCTACAGTGTTGTAGAAGTATCTCCCGGCGGGTGATCGTCCGACAAGCCCGCCCCGGTGCGCGGGCCCCTCAGATCCTGCGCCAGCGCGCGTCGCACCACGAGAAGAGACCGAACGCGGCCAGACCGAGCGCGATCACGGCGAGCAGCCAGGGCCCGGCGGGCAGATCCCGGAAGGCGCGCAGGGTGTCGTCCATGCCCTTGGCCTTGCCGGGCTGATGCTGGACGGCCGCGACCACGGCGAACACGCCCGCGACGGCGAAGACGACCCCGCGCGCCGTACCGCCCGTCACGCCCAGGACGTCGCAGACCCGCTCCGTCCGCCGTGACATGTCCGTGGTCCGCAGGTCCTCGCGGAACTTCCGCCGCGCGGCCCGGACCGCGATCCACAGCCCGGCGACCACCACGGCCGCACCCGCGATCCCCACGATCCACTGGCCGCCCGGCCACTTGAGCGCCTCTGCGGTGACGTCGTCGGTGTGCTTGTCGGAGGAACCGCTGCCGCTGCCCCGGTTCCCGGCCGCATAGGACAGCACCGAGTACGACAGGAAGACGTAGAAGGCGAAACGGCCCGCGTTCGCCGCCCGCTTGGTGAGCCGGGAACCCTTGGGGCCCGCCCCGCCGAAGACCGCCTCCGACAGCCGCCACAGTCCCATGCCCGCGAGCGCGATCCCCACGACCCACAGCATCACCGACCCGAACGGCTTGCCGGCCAGCTCGTCGAGAGCACCACCGCGGTCGGCCTGCTGCCCGCCGCCGTCACCGTCGAACGCGATCTGCAGCGCGATGACGCTCACGAGTACGTAGATCAGCCCGCGCGCGGCGAACCCCGCCCGGGCCGCGGCGGCCATCGCCGTGCTGTCGGCCGCCCGGCGGGCCTGAAAGCGTCCCCGCAGTTCCCATGACTGTGTCCCCATACCTCGCCGATGCCCCCGCGCCCCGGTCCGACACCTGGTCCACGGGCCGTGGCCGCGCACGCCGCTACCCGGTCCGCTGCGAGGCGGCCGCGGTGGGGCGCAGGTCGGCGAGAGTGAGGGGACGGACCGGTGGGTCGGGCAGGGCGAGCCGCGATGTGGTGTGCAGACGGTGGTCGACGTGCAGCAGCTCGCCGGACTCCATGAGCCGCCAGTGCGGGTTCTCGTCCAGGGGCTCACTGGCCACCACGACCGCGGGACGGTCGCCCAGGCCCGCGGAGCGTACGCGCAGCCGGCCGTGGCGGCCGCTGTGGTCCAGATGCCGCGATCCGTGATGGCCGCCCGCGGGACGCTGGAGCACGTACAGCTCGTGCGTGGCGGGATACCGCAGGGCCCACAGGCCCTCGACGGTGACGAGAACGATGTTGAGGGCGTACAGGGGCAGGTTCTCGGCCGTCCAGCGTGCCGCCGAGACGATGCCCGCGGACACGTCGCCGCCGTGCGCCGCGGTCTCCCGGGTCACCAGGGCGAAGAAGCGCTCGGAATCGGTGTCGCCGCGCACCAGCGAGAGGTCCGCGCCCAAGTGGCGGTCGAGTGCGTCGAGCCCCTCGATCACGCCGTTGTGCGCGAACAGCCGCCCCTCCTGCTCGAAGGGGTGGGTGTTGCGCACGTCCAGGCCTCCGGTCGAGGCGTAACGGATGTGGGCGAGGAAGGTGGCCGACTCCACCTGCCGGGCCTCCTGGGCGAAGGCACGGTCCTCGTAGGCGGCGATCGGTGCCTTGTGCACCTCAGGGGTGCCGTCCCCGGCGAAGTAGCCCAGGCCGGTGCCGTCGGGTTCGCGGCGACTCTGGGCGCTGAGACTGTCGGGGGCGTCCAGCAGCCAGAACGTGGCGTACGTGCGCAGGGGAGAGCTGCTCAGCCCGAAAAGGCGGCACACGACATCCTCCTTCGTCTCCGGCCTCCGCGGGAGGCCGTGGCCGGTCTCCCGCCGGAGGCCGTGACCGTGCAGTGGCCTGATGACCATGGTCCCGCGCTCGGCGCACCCCCGCATGTGGCGCGCGGGGCGCCCGAGGCGGGACGTGCCGAGGGCGCGTCCCGCCCGGCCGGCCCCGTCAGCCGTCGATCTTGTGCGGGACAGGCATGCATCCCGGGTGGCCGGGTAGTCGGCGTGTCGTTGACGACACCGGCAGTGACGGACCCATCCGGGAGGGGAACACCATGACAGCGCAGACCGTGGCGGGCCAGGTGACGCGGACGGCAGCCGGGTTGCCCGAGGTCGCCGATCCTTGTGGCGTGGCTCCCCGGGACGCGC
>NZ_JBVIIT010000021.1:0-23868 GCF_055569615.1 Streptomyces sp. NPDC031379
CCCCCCCCCCCCCCCCCCCCCCCCCCCCCCCCCCCCCCCCCCCCCCCCCCCCCCCCCCCCCCCCCCCCCCCCCCCCCCCCCCCCCCCCCCACGGCGGGTGGTGATTACGCCAGCAGTGCCGGGATCGTCGCCTCGTGGACCTCGCGCAGCTCGGCGAGGGGGAGGGCGAACTCGCCCTGGACCTCGACCGCGTCCCCGTCCACGACACCGACGCGGGTGGCCGGCAGGCCGCGCGCACCGCACATGTCGTTGAAGCGGACCTCCTCCGAGCGCGGCACGGCGACGATCGCGCGGCCGGCGGACTCGGAGAACAGGAGGGTGAAGGCGTCCAGGCCGTCCGGCACGATCAGCCGCGCGCCCTTGCCGCCGAGCAGCGCGGACTCCACGACCGCCTGGATCAGACCGCCGTCGGACAGGTCGTGCGCGGAGTCGATCATCCCGTCGCGGGAGGCGGAGATCAGGATCTCGGCCAGCAGCCGCTCGCGCTCCAGGTCGACCTTCGGCGGCAGACCGCCGAGGTGGTCGTGGATCACCTGGGACCAGGCCGAGCCGCCGAACTCCTCACGGGTGTCGCCGAGGAGGTAGAGCAGCTGGCCGTCCTCCTGGAAGGCGACCGGGGTGCGGCGGGCCACGTCGTCGATCACGCCGAGCACGGCGACGACCGGGGTCGGGTGGATGGCCGCCTCGCCCGTCTGGTTGTAGAGCGAGACGTTGCCGCCGGTCACCGGGGTGCCCAGCTGCTGACAGCCGTCGGCCAGACCGCGCACGGCCTCCGCGAACTGCCACATCACCGCCGGGTCCTCGGGCGAGCCGAAGTTCAGGCAGTCGGAGACGGCGAGCGGCTTGGCGCCGGTGGTCGCCACGTTCCGGTAGGCCTCGGCGAGGGCCAGCTGGGCGCCGGTGTACGGGTCCAGCTTGGCGTAGCGGCCGTTGCCGTCCGTCGCGATGGCGACGCCGAGACCGGTCTCCTCGTCCACGCGGATCATGCCGGAGTCCTCCGGCTGGGCGAGGACGGTGTTGCCCTGCACGAAGTGGTCGTACTGGGACGTGATCCACTTCTTGGAGGCCTGGTTGGGGGAGCCCACCAGCTTCAGGACCTGGTCCTTCAGCTCCTCGCTCGTCTCCGGGCGGGGGAGCTTGTTCGCGTCGTCGGCCTGGAGGGCGTCCTGCCAGGACGGACGGGCGTACGGACGCTCGTAGGTCGGGCCCTCGTGCGCGACCGTGCGCGGGTCGACGTCGACGATCTTCCCGCCGTGCCAGAAGATCTCCAGCCGGTCGCCGTCGGTCACCTCGCCGATGACGGTGGCGATGACGTCCCACTTCTCGCAGATCTCCAGGAAGCGGTCGACCTTCTCCGGCTCGACGACCGCGCACATGCGCTCCTGCGACTCGCTCATGAGGATCTCCTCGGGCGAGAGCGTGGAGTCGCGCAGCGGTACGTCGTCCAGGGTCACGCGCATGCCGCCGGAGCCGTTCGACGCCAGCTCGCTCGTCGCGCAGGACAGGCCCGCCGCGCCGAGGTCCTGGATGCCGACGACCAGCTTCTCCTTGAAGGCCTCCAGGGTGCACTCGATGAGGAGCTTCTCCTGGAAGGGGTCGCCGACCTGGACGGCCGGGCGCTTGCTCGGCTTGGCGTCGTCGAAGGTCTCGGAGGCGAGGATCGAGGCGCCGCCGATGCCGTCGCCGCCGGTGCGGGCCCCGTAGAGGATGACCTTGTTGCCCGCGCCGGAGGCCTTCGCGAGGTGGATGTCCTCGTGCCGCATGACGCCGATGGCACCGGCGTTGACCAGCGGATTGCCCTGGTAGCAGGCGTCGAAGACGACCTCGCCGCCGATGTTGGGCAGGCCCAGGCAGTTGCCGTAGCCGCCGATGCCGGCGACGACACCCGGCAGGACGCGCTTGGTGTCGGGGTGGTCGGCCGCGCCGAAGCGCAGCGGGTCCACGACCGCGACCGGGCGCGCGCCCATCGCGATGATGTCGCGGACGATGCCGCCGACACCCGTGGCCGCGCCCTGGTAGGGCTCGACGTAGGAGGGGTGGTTGTGCGACTCGACCTTGAAGGTGACCGCGTAGCCCTGGCCGACGTCCACCACACCGGCGTTCTCGCCGATGCCGACGAGCAGCGCGTCCGACTGGGGCGCCTTCTCGCCGAACTGGCGCAGGTGCACCTTGGAGGACTTGTACGAGCAGTGCTCGGACCACATGACCGAGTACATGGCGAGTTCGGCGCCGGTCGGGCGGCGGCCGAGGATCTCCACCACCCGCTCGTACTCGTCCTTCTTCAGTCCGAGTTCGGCCCAGGGCAGCTCGACGTCGGGGGTCGCGGCCGCGTGCTCGACCGTGTCCAGAGGCGTCCGGCTCATGCGTTGACCAGCTTCTTGAGGATCGAGGTGAAGAACGGGAGGCCGTCGGTACGGCCCGTACCGATCAGCGGCTCGACGGCGTGCTCGGGGTGCGGCATCAGGCCGACGACGTTCCCGGCCTCGTTGGTGATGCCGGCGATGTCCCGCAGCGAACCGTTGGGGTTGAAGTCGACGTACCGGAAGACGACCCGGCCCTCCGCCTCCAGCTTGTCGAGCGTGTACTCGTCGGCGACGTACCGGCCGTCCATGTTCTTCAGCGGGATGTGGATCTCCTGGCCCTGGCGGTAGTCGCCGGTCCAGGCCGTGCCCGCGTTCTCCACCCGCAGCTTCTGGTCGCGGCAGATGAAGTGGAGGTGGTCGTTGCCGAGCATGCCGCCCGGGAGGAGGTGGGCCTCGGTGAGGATCTGGAAGCCGTTGCAGATACCGAGGACCGGCAGACCGGCCTTCGCCTGGTCGATGACGGACTCCATCACCGGCGAGAACCGGGAGATGGCACCGGCGCGCAGATAGTCGCCGTAGGAGAAACCGCCGGGGAGCACCACGGCGTCGACCTGCTTGAGGTCCTTGTCCTTGTGCCACAGAGCGACCGGCTCGGCGCCCGCGAGCCGGATCGCACGCTGCGTGTCCCGGTCGTCGAGACTGCCCGGGAAAGTGACGACGCCAATACGAGCGGTCACTTCGCGGCCTCCGCGACTTCCGCCGGGTCTTCCACCTTGACGGTGAAGTCCTCGATCACGGTGTTGGCGAGGAAGGATTCCGCAAGATCGTGGATGCGGGCGAGTGCGGCCTCGTCGACCGGCCCGTCAACTTCCAGTTCGAAACGCTTTCCCTGACGTACGTCCGAGATCCCCTCGAATCCCAGGCGCGGCAGCGCTCGCTGGACCGCCTGGCCCTGGGGGTCGAGGATCTCCGGCTTGAGCATGACGTCGACTACGACGCGTGCCACTGGCACTCCCGGTGTGTGGTGCTGAGCAGGTTCCTTCAGACTACCCGCACAAAATTTCTACGCGAGTAGAGTTGTAGGAAACTACGTGAGGCGCATCACGATCGGGTGTCGAAGCGGCGCGGTCGTGAAAAATTCTGGGAAAGTTCGGGAGTCCGTCGGCGGCATCTATTGTGCTCGGACACGCGGACGGATTTAGTCGGGCTTCACTTTGCATTGCCGGGCACTGTACAAATGAATTGGCAATAGCCGATACTCGGCACGTCATCGCCGTTGAGCTGTATCGACGTGCCGCACGAAGGGACCGATATTCGTGGCGCAAAAGGTCGTGGTCACTCTCTTTGACGACATCGACGGCTCGGAAGCGGCGGAAACGATCGCCTTCGGACTCGACGGCAAGTCGTACGAGATCGACCTGAACGAAACCAACGCCGAGAAACTGCGCAAGGCGCTCGCGCCCTACGTCGAGGCCGGCCGCAAGCGGTCACGGTCCGGCAAGGCGTACAAGCAGACGGAGGTCGCCCCCGACCCGGCGGCCGTCCGCGCCTGGGCCCAGGCCAACAAGATGGACGTCCCGGCACGCGGACGCATCCCCAAGAAGGTCTACGAGGCGTTCAGCGCCGCGCAGTGAGCCCGCGAAGGGGCAGTCCTCAGGGCCCGTCAGCGGGCCCTGGGGGCCGTGCACTTGGGGCATACAGGGCCACAGGGGGGACCGACTTGCGCTACCCCCCTGCCGATCAGCTAATGTCTGGGACACGCCGAGGGGCGAGGCCGAAAGGCCGGATCCCGAGGAACATGCGGGTGTAGTTCAGTAGCAGAACATCCCCCTTCCAGGGGGAAGGCGCAGTGTGCGATTCCTGTCACCCGCTCTGGCGCCGGCCGTCACGACCACTCTGGTGGATCAGGTAGGCTGGTGCTCGCACCGATCGGTGGGAGCCGGTCGGAGGCAGTGCGGACGTAGCTCAGTTGGTAGAGCGCAACCTTGCCAAGGTTGAGGTCGCGAGTTCGAGCCTCGTCGTCCGCTCGGGAATAAGACCCCGGTCCACTGGACCGGGGTCTTTTCGTGCGCCCCGCGGTTTCGGCCCGGCCGCGCCCGGGCTCTCTGACATTTGTCATGCACGGCGATGACACCGCGCACTGCCGGACCGCCCCCGCCGCCGGGACGCTGGTGCCATGGACAAGGACGAACACGAGCACGTGATCGAGGTCACCGACCTCAGGCGTGTCTACGGGGGCGGGTTCGAGGCCGTGCGCGGAATCACCTTCTCCGTGGCACGCGGGGAGATCTTCGCCCTGCTGGGCACCAACGGCGCCGGCAAGACCTCCACCGTGGAACTGCTGGAGGGGCTCGCCGCACCGGCCGGGGGCCGGATCCGGATCCTCGGGCACGACCCCTGCCGCGAGCGGGCCGCCGTACGGCCCCGCACCGGCGTGATGCTCCAGGAGGGCGGCTTCCCCTCCGAGCTGACCGTCGCGGAGACCGCCCGGATGTGGGCCGGCTGCACCAGCGGCGCCCGGCCGGAGCACGAGGTGCTGGAACTGGTCGGGCTCGCGGACAAGCACGGGGTGCGGGTCAAGCAGCTGTCCGGCGGCGAACGGCGCCGCCTGGACCTGGCGCTCGCCCTCCTCGGCGACCCGGAGGTGCTCTTCCTCGACGAGCCGACGACCGGGCTCGACGCGGAAGGCCGCCGGGACACCTGGGAGTTGGTGCGGAGCCTGCGCGAGGCGGGCACCACCGTGCTGCTCACCACGCACTACCTGGAGGAGGCGGAAGGCCTCGCCGACCGGCTCGCCATCCTGCACGAGGGCCGCATCGCCGCCTGCGGAACCCCTGCCGAGGTCACCGCGGGCCGACCCTCCCGGATCTCCTTCGAACTGCCCGCGGGCTACTTCCTCGGCGATCTCCCCCCGCTCGCCGACCTGGGCGTCTGCGCGCACGAGAGCGACGGCAGGGTCGTCCGGCTGCGCACGACGGACCTGCAGCGGACCGCCACCGCGGTGCTGGTCTGGGCCGACCGGGCCGGGGTCGAACTGCGCGGGCTGGACGTGCGGTCGGCCTCCCTGGAGGAGGCGTTCCTCGGGATCGCCCGGGAGCGGGAGGTGGCGGCATGAACGCGGTGGCCCCCGGGGCACCGGGCCCCACGGCACGGCGGCTGCGGGCGCTGGCACGGGCCGAGCTGGCCCTCCTCGGCCGCAACCGGGGTGTCGTCTTCACCGCGCTGGCCGTACCGCTCGCCCTGCCCTTCAGCATGCGGCCGGCCCTCGACCAGCTGGACCTCGAGAAGGAGGGCCTGAGCATCGGCACGGTCCTGCTGACGACCGCCATCGGCTTCTCCTTCCTCTTCGCCGTCTACACCTCCCTGGTCAGCGCCTACGTCGCCCGCCGCGAGGAACTCGTGCTCAAGCGGCTGCGCACCGGCGAGCTGTCCGACGACGAGATCCTCGTCGGCACCGCCCTGCCCGCGACCGCCCTCGGCCTCGCCCAGGCCGTGGTGCTGTGCGCCGGCTGCGCCGCGCTGCTGCACACCGGGGCGCCGAAGGCGCCGTATCTGCTCCTGCCCGGACTGCTCGCCGGGCTCGCGGTCAGTGCCGCGCTCGCCGCGCTCACCGCGTCCTTCACCCGGACCGCCGAGAGCGCCCAGGTGACCGCGCTGCCCCTGGTGTTCGTGTCCATGGTCGGCTCCGGGATCGCCGTTCCCACCGAAGTCATGCCGGACCGGCTCGCCTCCGTCTGCGAACTCCTCCCGCTGTCCCCGGCGATACGCCTGGTCCGGGCGGGCTGGAGCGGACAGTTGAGCGCGTACGAGGCGCTGGGCGCCCTCGCCACCGCGCTGGCCTGGACGATCCTGGCGGTGTTTGCTGTACGGCGGTGGTTCCGGTGGGAGCCACGGCGCTGAGAAACGGGGGGAAGCGCGGATGCTGGGGCGCGTACGGCGGTGGCAGCAACGGCACTGGCGGGACCGGAGCAAGGCCGAGCGGGTCGAGCTGTACACGGTCGTCACCTGGTACACCACCACCTGGTTCTTCTCGCTCGGCTGGCTGTTGCTGCCGCTGGCCGGAGGGCTCGACCACCGGCCCGTGGCGGTCGTCCTCGGCGCCCTGCTCACCCTCGTGGCGGCCTGCCAGTGCACCGCCTCGAACAGGCTCACCCGGCCCGCGCTCGACCACTACCTGGGGCGCGCCGCGCTGCCGGCCGGCGGGCAGCGGACACCGGGCGTTCTGCTCGTGCTGGCGCTGGCGCTGATCGTGGCCCTCTCCGCACTGGACGCGGCCGACCCGATGACGATCCGGCTCGCGATCGGCGCCTCCCTGCTGCCGTTCGGGCTGCTCTACGGACTCACCGTCCCCGTCCGGGTGTTCCTGCGCCGGTCGGCGGTGCTCGCGGTGCTGCTCACGGGCGTCGTCTGGCTCACCGACCGGGACGGCGTCGGCATCCTCGCGACCGGCCTGATGACCGCCTTCCACACGCTCTTCTCGCTGCTCGCCTGCCGCTGCGGCGCCTGGACCCTGGCGGTGCTCTGGGAGGCGGAACGGGCCCGCGAGGTCCAGGCCCGGCTCGCCGTGGCCGAGGAGCGGTTGCGGTTCGGACGGGATCTGCACGACGTGCTGGGGCGGAACCTCTCCGTGATCGCCCTCAAGAGCGAACTGGCCGTGCAACTGGCCCGGCGGGGCCGGCCGGAGGCCGTCGAGCAGATGATCGAGGTGCAGCGCATCGCACAGGAGTCCCAGCGGGAGGTCCGGGACGTCGTACGCGGCTACCGGGAGGCCGACCTCGGGGTCGAACTCACGGGGGCGCAGGGGGTGCTGACGGCCGCCGGGATCGACTGCGAGGTGTGCGCGGAGGCCGGGGAGCTGCCCGCCGAGGTCCAGTCCGCGCTCGGCTGGGTGGTCCGCGAGGCGACCACCAACGTGCTGCGGCACGGAAACGCGAGCCGGTGCACGGTGGGGCTGCGGGTATGGGAGGGGCATGTGGTGCTGACGGTCGAGAACGACGGGGCGACCGGTGCGAGCGGCGGCGCCGGCACCGGGGTCGACCGGACAGGTCCCCCGAACGGCGGCTCGGGACTGGCCGGACTGCGGGAACGGCTGGCCGCCGTGGACGGCACCCTGCTGGCGGGCGCCGTCGGCACCGACCGGTTCCGCGTGGTGGCGCAGGTACCTCTGGGTGACGGAGCGGCATCCGCGGGGACTGTGGGGGCTGTGGGGGCCGTTGGTTCTGGGCGAGGGAAAGCGGGGGAAGTCACGGCATGAGCGGTCCCGTACGGCTGTTGCTGGCCGACGACGAGCATCTGATCCGGGGGGCGCTGGCCGCCCTGCTGTCCCTGGAGGACGACCTGCTCGTCGTCGCGGAGGCGGCGAGCGGACCCGAGGCGCTGGCGATGGCCCGGGCACACGCACCCGACGTGGCCGTGCTGGACCTTCAGATGCCGGGCGCCGACGGTGTGAAGGTCGCCACATCCCTGCGTGCCGAGCTGCCCGGCTGCCAGGTGCTGATCGTCACCGGTCACGGGCGGCCCGGGCACCTGAAGCGGGCGCTCGCGGCCGGTGTGCGGGGATTCGTCCCGAAGACCGTCAGCGCCCAGCGGCTCGCCGAGATCATCCGGACGGTGCACGCCGGAAACCGTTACGTCGACCCGGAGTTGGCCGCCGACGCGATCTCCGCCGGTGACTCCCCGCTGACCGCGCGGGAGGCCGAGGTGCTGGAGCTGGCCGCCGACGGCGCCCCGGTCGCGGAGATCGCCGAGCGGGCCGCGCTGTCCCCGGGGACCGTACGGAACTACCTCTCCTCGGCCGTCACGAAGCTCGGTGCGGAGAACCGTCATGCGGCAGTGCGTCTCGCACGCGACCGAGGTTGGGTATAGTTGCTCTCGCGCCCCGGCGCAACGCGGACGTAGCTCAGTTGGTAGAGCGCAACCTTGCCAAGGTTGAGGTCGCGAGTTCGAGCCTCGTCGTCCGCTCCAGATCAAGCCCCCCGGCTTACGCCGGGGGGCTTCTTCGTGTCCTACGCCCAGCCGGCGCCGGTCAGCCGCTCGTACGCCTCCACGTACTTCGCCCGGGTCGCCTCCACGACCTCCTGCGGCAGCGGCGGCGGAGGCTGCTCGCTCCTGCGGTCCCAGCCGGACTCGGCGGAGGTCAGCCAGTTCCGGACGAACTGCTTGTCGTACGACGGCTGGGCGCGGCCCGGCTGCCACTGGTCGGCCGGCCAGAAGCGGGAGGAGTCCGGCGTGAGGACCTCGTCGGCGAGGACGAGGTCCTCACCGTCGAAGCCGAACTCGAACTTGGTGTCGGCCAGGATGATCCCCCGGTCGCGGGCGATGTCCCGGGCGCGGGAGTACACGGCGAGGGTGGCCTGGCGCAGCTGGGCGGCGGTCTCCGCGCCGACCTGGCGGGCGACCTCCTCGTAGGAGACGTTCTCGTCGTGCTCGCCGACCTCGGCCTTGGTGGCCGGGGTGAAGATCGGGCCCGGCAGCTCGGAGCCGTCGACCAGGCCCTCGGGGAGCGCGAGGCCGCAGACCGTACGGGACTCGTTGTACTCGAGCAGGCCGGAGCCGGTGAGGTAGCCACGGGCCACGCACTCCACCGGGACCATCTTCAGCGACTTGCAGATGAGCGTGCGGCCCGCCCAGTCGGCCGGGGCGCCCGCGGGCAGCTCGGTGCTGAGCACGTGGTTCGGGGCCAGGTCGCGGAGCTGGTCGAACCACCACAGGGAGAGCTGGGTGAGGACGCGGCCCTTGTCGGGGATCTCGGTGGGCAGCACCCAGTCGTAGGCGGACATGCGGTCACTGGCGACCATCACGAGGTCGCCCGCCTCGTTCCGGTACAGCTCGCGCACCTTTCCGGTGTGCAGGTGCACCAGGCCCGGAACCTGGATCGGCTCGGGCTTTTCTACGAATCCGGACACGGTTCCTCCCCGTGGTTCTGTCCAAGTGCCTCGATTCTCCCTTATCGGGGCGATCGGTTTCGGCCAGGGGGTCGGCGGCGGTCCGCGGCGGGATCAGTCGCGTTTGCAGATACGGTCCAGCAGGTTCGCCGTGGCGCGCTGGATGCGGGTGTCCACGTGGCCGGGGCGGTCCAGGGCCGGGGACCAGGCGAAGGTGCCGGAGGCGAACACCCAGGCGCCGGAGGGGGCGCGGTAGAGGGAGGTCTCCTGGTGGCGCAGGGCGCCGTCGTTGTCGGTGTAGGGGGAGTGGGCGAGCAGGATCCGCTCGTCGTGCTCGGGCAGCGGGGTGCGCGGGAAGTACCGGTCGGCCTCGCCGGCGACCAGACCCTCGATCTCGTCGCCCTCCCGCGCGCCGGTGGCCTCCCACAGCCAGTGGCCGGCGTTGCGGACGATCAGCGGGTGCGGCTCGGGCACCCGGCCCGCGTACTGGATGCCGACCAGTTGCTGCTCGGGCCGGTCGATCTCCCGCCACAGCACCGGCTTTCCCGGGCCCTTGCGCTTGCGGCAGGTCAGCAGCCGGTCCGGGACACCCGACGGGGAGGGCCCCAGCTCCACCTGCCAGTACATGGTGTTGGCGGAGAGGAACACCAGCGAGGTGCCGCGGTCCCGGGCGTCCTCGACGGCGTGCCGCATCGCCACCGACCAGTACTCGTCGTGGCCGGGGAAGACCAGGCCCCGGTAGCGGCTGGGGTCGACACGGCCGGCGTGCAGGTCGCGGGCGTCGGCGTAGGCGAGGTCGTATCCGTAACGCTCGGCCCAGCGGATGAAGTCGTAGGCGTGGCCGACGTGCAGGGGCAGGCCGGCGCCCGCGTACGGGCGGTCGAAGGAGACCGTGGTCGCCGCGTCGGCCTCACCGAGCAGGCGGCCCTTCTCGTCCCAGGCGTGGTAGAGGCTGGCGCCGGTGCGGCCGTCCTCCGGATAGAGGTTGTACGCCTGCCACGTGATGTCCGGCAGCAGCAGGAGCAGGTCGGCGGGGTGGTCGTCGCGGACCGTGAACGGCACGTGGGAGCGGTAGCCGTCGGCGGTGGTCAGGACGGCCACATAGGCGCCGATGCTCCAGTGGGAGGGCACCTGGAGGCGCCAGGACAGCCACCAGTGGTGGCACGAGACCGTGCGGTCGGCGGTCAGCGGCGGGGGCTGGACGATGCCGGACAGACGCGGGCTGGTGGTGACCTTGGCCGCGCCGTCGCCGCCGAAGTGGCCGATCCGGTAGATGTCGACGCTGAACTCCTGCGGCGGATCGACCGTCACATGGAAGTCGATCGCCGCGCCGGGCGTGACCGCGCCGGTGGCGGTGAAGCCCTTGATCTGGCGGTGCACGTCGTCCGCCGAGCGGGGCCCGGAACCCGCCGCACGCGGGGCGGGGACGCGCGGGCGGCCGTCGGCACCGGTGAGTGGCTGCGGGGCCGGGTCGACGTACCAGGGCACGACGTGACCCGTGTCGTCGAAATAGGTCTCACTGCCGCGCAGCCAGGGCACCGGGCCCAGACCGAAGGGGTCCGTGACGGCGTGCGCGAGTGCTCCGGACTCCCAGCGGCGGATGTGGTCCGAGGCCATGGTCGCTCCCCTCCCTCGTGCCCCCGTGGCCCTGTCTCGGCGGTGCGCGGTGTTCCAGGTGTGCCCGGTCGTGCTGTCGTATGTCGCAAGCCTTTGCCAAAGGCGTGGTCGGTCCCAGCACATCACATGACGCACTGGCTCGGTCACTACTCGTTGCGAATTGACCTGAAGTGGAAGTCGCTTTTCCGTTCCCGTGGCCGGGACGGGGGGTGTACGGCGGTGCGCCACCGGGTCAGACGAGTCGTACGGGCTTCTCCGGGCGTATCCCGGACGCGTTCAGCCAGTCGCGCAGCGGGCCCGGGTCGCCCTCCTCGATCAGGCTGAGGACCTTGGGCGTCAGGTCGGCGGCCCGCTCGCCGTCCACCAGCAGGGACGGGCCGTCCAGCCAGTCGAGGGCGGGAACCGCGCCGGCGGTGTCGACGGCCGCGCAGCACACCATCGCCGTGAGGTGATCGGCGAGCAGTTCCCGGGCGGTGCGCGGGGGCTGCAGGGGGAACAGCGGCAGGCCGCCGTCGTCCCACAGGGCGCTCGCGGCGCTCTGACCGGCAGCGCTCGCACCCCTCGGCGCACCGGCCTCCTCCCGGGCCAGCTCGGCACTCAGGCCGGCCGCGAGAGCGGCACTGCGCTCGGTACCGGGGTCGGGGTCCTCTTCGTCGTCGTAGCCCGGGGAGGTGGCCGGAAAGCCGACGGTGTCGAGGGCGTACGGGGCGTCGGTGGCGTGGGTGCCGGCACTCGCGGGGCGGGTGCCGGCTAGGCCGGTGTCGTCGGTGCCGGGGGGATCGCTGCTGGGGTGAACGGTGCCGGAGTGAACGCCGCCGGGGTCATCGGTGCCGGTGCCGCCGGTGCCAGGGGCATCGCTGCCGGGGTGAACGCTGCCGGAGTGCACGGTGCCGGAGTGATCCCCGCCGGGGCCATCGGTGCCAGGGGCCTCGGTGCCGGAGCGAACGCGGCCGAGGTCATCAGTGCCAGGGGCATCAGTGCCGGAGTGAACGCCGCCGAGGTCAACAGTGCCAGGGGCATCAGTGCCGGAGTGATCGCCGCCGGAGTGATCGCCCGCCGTGGGCTCGGTGAGGTGGTCCAGGACGCGGGCCAGGGTGAGGCCGCCGGGGTCGGCGGCCGTCGGGTCGAGGGTGGGGCGGACGCCCAGGGAGTCCAGGACGCGGTGCAGGCGGGCCGCGTCGGCGCGCCAGGTGCGGTCCACGACCTCCTCCGGATACGCCTGCCAGTCCACCGGCGCCCAGTCCGGGCCGGACTCGGCGGGTCCGCCGTGGAAGAGGCGGGCGGCGAGCAGCGAGGCCGCCTCGTCCACCGCGCCGGGCTCCTCCAGCAGATCGCACGCGGGCCGCTCACCGAGGCGGGAGGCGAAGCCCTCGGCGAGGCGGTCACGGCGGGACAGTTCGGTGAGTGCGGCCACCACACCCGCGTCCAGCCGCGCGGGCCAGCGGCCCATGCGCCAGGCGGGCAGCGCGACCCTGGTCAGCAGCCGGTCCCAGCCGGCGTAGGCGAGGCCGACCTGCTCCTGGGCGACGATCCGCAGGCCGTAGTCCACCGTCTGCGCCCGCTCGGCCGCCGCCGCGGCGACCCCGCGCTCCATCTGCGTCGCGTGCTCCCGGCAGCCGCGCAGCAGCAGCCGGGCCACCCAGCCGAGGACCGCGCACACCCCGCGGGTCACCGCGCAGCGGCCGGGCGTCGAGGCGACGGCCACCGCGGCGTCCAGCCCGCGGACGAAGCGGCGGGCGGCCGCTATGTCCGGGTGGGCCGAGGGGCCCGTACCGGCGATGACCGGGGCGAGGACCGCGCGCAGCTCGCCGACCCGCATCCACCACAGGAACGGCGAGCCGATGACGAGGACCGGCGCGACGGGGGCGCGGCGGTGGGCGCGGTGGCCCGGTCCGGCTATCTCGTCGGGGGCCGGACGCGGGGGCGGGCCGTGGGCCGAATGAGTGCGGTCCTCCAGCCAGCTGTCGCAGTCCGGGGTGAGCGCTATGGCCGACGGCGCCGGCACGTCCAGGCGGTCGGCGAGGTCGCGCACCATCCGGTACAGATCCGGGGCGGACTCCTCCGGGACCGGCACCGTGGGACTCACGGCGGGGCGGGCCCGGGCCACGACCAGGGTGATGGCGGCGGCGGCCAGCAGCACCAGTACGGCGAGCACGCCGACGCCCCAGCGGGCGGCGTCCCAGCCCCGGCCGACGAGATGCCCGGTCGGCCCGCCGGTCAGCAGGATCACCGCCGCGCCCGCGGGGAGCACGGCCACGGCCAGTGCCCGGCCCCGGACCCGCAGCACGGCCAGAGCCCGGGAGCGCGCGGCCTGCGCGCCCATCTCCACACCGATTCCGGTCACGTGCCGACCACACCCCCTCGCTGCCGATGCCGTGCTGTCCTGGTCCTGCTCACTCCCCCACTGTGGCACCCGCCAGTGACATCGCAATGCCGGAGGGCCAAGTGCCGGAACGCTTGCGCGGCACCCTAGTTGGGGCCCCGGCCCCCGTCAGCCGGATGGGCGATTGCTCACTCGATGGAATGGCTCTGGTCAGAGGTGGGTGACAGACAGCAAAGATCGGGCCCCGGATTCCGTCCGGGGCCCGATGTTTAGTGCGAGGGTGCGCGCGACCGGCGCGTTCGGGCGTGTGTCCTGCCGTCGCCCTACGCCTGCGCCGCCTTCGCCGCGATGTCGGTACGGTGCTGCGAGCCGTCCAGGCCGATCCGGCCCACCGCCCGGTACGCCCGCTCGCGCGCCTCGGCGAGATCCTGGCCGGTTGCCGTGACGGACAGCACACGCCCGCCGGCGCTGACGACCGCGTCGCCGTCCCGCCTGGTCCCGGCGTGCAGCACGTACGCGTGCGGAGCGTCCTCGGCGGCCACCTCGTCCAGGCCGGTGATCGGGTCGCCGGTGCGCGGGGTGCCGGGGTAGTTGTGCGAGGCGACGACGACGGTGACGGCCGCGTCCTCGCTCCAGCGCAGGGGCGCCAGGTCGGCGAGGTCGCCGGTGGCGGCGGCCATCAGGACACCGGCCAGCGGGGTCTTCAGGCGGGCCAGCACGACCTGGGTCTCCGGGTCGCCGAAACGGGCGTTGAACTCGATGACCCGGACACCGCGCGAGGTGATCGCGAGCCCCGCGTACAGCAGACCGGAGAAGGTCGTGCCGCGGCGGCGCATCTCGTCCACGGTCGGCTGCAGCACGGACTGCCGCACCTCGTCGACCAGCTTCGGGTCGGCCCACGGCAGCGGCGAGTACGCGCCCATGCCACCGGTGTTCGGACCCTCGTCGCCGTCCAGGGCGCGCTTGAAGTCCTGGGCCGGCTGGAGCGGGACGACCGTCTCGCCGTCGGTGATGGCGAACAGGGACACCTCGGGACCGTCGAGGAACTCCTCGATGACCACGCGCTCGCAGGCGGCGGCGTGCGCCTTGGCGGCCTCCAGGTCGGAGGTCACCACGACGCCCTTGCCCGCGGCGAGTCCGTCGTCCTTGACCACGTAGGGGGCGCCGAAGGCGTCGAGGGCCTCGGCGACCTCCTCCGCGGTGGTGCAGACGTAGGAGCGGGCGGTCGGCACCCCGGCAGCCGCCATGACGTCCTTGGCGAAGGCCTTGGAGCCCTCGAGCCGGGCGGCCTCGCCGGACGGGCCGAACACCGGGATGCCCGCCGCGCGGACGGCGTCGGCCACGCCGGCGACCAGCGGGGCCTCCGGGCCGACGACGACCAGGTCGGCGCCGAGGCCGGTGGCCAGCTCGGTCACCGCGGCGCCGTCGAGCGCGTCGACCGGGTGCAGCTCGGCGACCTCGGCGATGCCGGCGTTGCCGGGGGCGCAGTGCAGCGCGGTGACGTCGGGGTCGTGGGACAGGGAGTGGCACAGGGCGTGTTCGCGGGCGCCGCTGCCGATGACGAGGACCTTCACGGGGTCAGCCTAATGGCAAGGTCGCCGAAGGTCGGGGCCCGGGTTTGTTGGGCTTTCCTCCAAAGACGCCCGCTCCGGTCGCCGTCGGCTACTCGTTGGAGAACTCCTCCACCACCGTCGCCCCCAGCTCCCGCACGATCAGGTCGTGGCCGGACAGGGCCGACTCGTCCAGGTCCGGGTCGTCGTCCTCGGGGATGTCGTCCTCGGGGGCGACCGGGGGCGGCTCGGGAGCGGCCGCGGGCCGGGGGGCAGAGGCGGGCGCCGCCGGGGCGTGGGCGGGGCCTCCCTGCGGGGAGGACGACGCCTGCGGGGCCGGCCCGGGAGCCGCGGGGGCAGGTGCGGCCGGGGTGCCGTAGCCCCCGCCGCCGTAGCCCCCGCCGCCGGCGGGAGCGCCGCCGTACCCGCCGCCGCCGAAGCCCGAGGAGCCGCCGGCCGCCGGGGCGGAACCGCCGCCGGACGGGTCGACGACCGCCTCGATCTTCCACTGCACGTGGAACTGCTCGGCCAGCGCCTGGCGCAGCACGTCCTCGCTGCCGCTGCCCGAGAAGTTGTCCCGGGCACCGGCGTTGACGAAGCCGAGCTGGAGGGTGGTGCCGTCGAAGCCGACCACCTGGGCGTTCTGGCTGAGCAGGATCCAGGTGAAGCGACGGCGGTTCTTGACGGCTTCCAGGATGTTCGGCCAGAGCACGCGGGGGTCGAGGCCACCGGTGGGAGCAGCCGGGGCCGCGGGCGCCGCCGGGGCGGCGGACACCGGGTGCTGCGGCTGAGCCGGGGCCGCGGGCGCCGTCGGGGCCCGGTCGGGCGCCTGGCCCTGGGAGGACTGGCCCTGGGCGGCCTGGCCCTGCTGGGCGCCCGCCGGAGCGGTGGCCGTGGGCCAGCCGCCGGGACGCCGCCCGCCGCCGGCGGGAGCGGCGGTGGGCCAGGCGCCGGGGGCGGCGGCGGGGGCCGGACCGGCAGCGGGGGCCGCGGAGGCGGCCGCGGGCGGTGGCACGGGGGCCTGTGCGGCGGGAGCGGGAGCTGCCGGGGCCGGCGCGGCGGGAGCGGGCGCGGGAGCCGGGGCGGGGGTGGCCGGGGCGGGGGTGGCCGGGGCGGGCGCCGGGGCGGCGGGGCCCGCCGGTGCCGGCGGGGCCGCCGGGCCTCCCGTCGCGGCCGGAGCGCCTGCTCCGTTGCCCGGGCCGCCCGCGGTTCGCACCGCCGCACGCGCCGCGGCCGGGCCGCCGCCGGCCGGTACCGGTGCGCCGCCGTGGGCCTCGGGCCCGGGGACGTAGCCCATGGCGGGCGCGCCGCCACCGGCCGAGAAGCCGACGCCGCGCTCGATCCTGTCGAGGCGGGCCATCACCGACCGCTCGTCGCCGTAGGCGGCGGGGAGCAGCACGCGCGCGCAGATCAGTTCCAGCTGGAGGCGGGGCGAGGTGGCGCCGCGCATCTCGGTCAGGCCGCCGTTGACGAGGTCGGCGGCGCGGCTCAGCTCGGCGGCGCCGAAGATGGAGGCCTGGGCCTGCATACGCTCCAGGACGTCGGCGGGGGCATCGATGAGCCCCTTGTCCACGGCGTCCGGGACCGCGGCGAGGATCACCAGATCACGCAGCCGCTCCAGCAGATCGGCGACGAAGCGGCGCGGATCGTTGCCGCCCTCGATGATCCGGTCGACGACCTCGAAGGCCGCGGCCCCGTCACCGGTGGCGAAGGCCTCGACGACGGAGTCGAGGAGGGAGCCGTCGGTGTAGCCGAGGAGAGAGGTGGCCATGGCATACGTCACACCCTCCTCTCCGGCACCGGCGAGGAGCTGGTCCATGACGGACATGGAGTCACGCACGGACCCGGCGCCCGCACGCACGACGAGCGGCAGCACGCCCTCGTCGACCGGGATGTCCTCCCGCCCGCACACCTCGGCGAGGTAGTCCCGCAGGGTGCCCGGCGGGACCAGCCGGAAGGGGTAGTGATGGGTCCGCGACCGGATGGTCCCGATGACCTTCTCGGGCTCGGTGGTCGCGAAGATGAACTTCAGATGCTCCGGCGGCTCCTCGACGACCTTGAGCAGGGCGTTGAAGCCGGCCGACGTGACCATGTGGGCCTCGTCGATGATGTAGATCTTGTACCGGCTGCTCGCGGGCCCGAAGAAGGCCTTCTCGCGCAGCTCACGGGCGTCGTCCACGCCACCGTGGGAGGCGGCGTCGATCTCGATGACGTCGATCGAGCCCGGCCCGTTCCTGGCCAGGTCCCGGCATGACTGGCACTCCCCGCACGGCGTCGGAGTGGGACCCTGCTCACAGTTCAGGCAGCGGGCCAGGATGCGCGCGCTGGTGGTCTTCCCGCATCCACGCGGCCCACTGAACAGGTACGCGTGGTTGACCCGGTTGTTCCGCAGCGCCTGCTGCAGCGGGTCGGTGACATGCTCCTGCCCGATGACCTCGGCAAAGGTCTCCGGGCGATAGCGGCGGTACAGCGCGAGAGACGACACGCATACGAGGTTAATGGCGCCCACCGACAACGGGCTCCGCCCGCGGACCCCGGGAACGCAAGCGCCCCCCACGCACCCGCCAGAGCCGACCTACCCTTGCTGCCTTCCGGCCCTGGGGGAGTTCAGTCAGATAGCGCCGCGTGAGGGGCTGCGCCCACAGTACCCGATACCGGCCCGAGGGCAGTAACGGATCCGGGCCAGCGGGAACGTGTTCGCGAGCACCCCTCTCGGTCATGTAATGTTTCCGGCGGAGGATTCGCCTAGAGGCCTAGGGCGCACGCTTGGAAAGCGTGTTGGGGGCAACCCCTCACGAGTTCGAATCTCGTATCCTCCGCCAGTGCCTCACCGGGCACGATGTCGAAGGGCCCCCTGGAAACAGGGGGCCCTTCGACGTTGTCCTTACGCCTCGTTGCCCTGGTCTTTGTCCACAGCGAGGTTTTCCGGGGCTCCCCAGATGGCGCGCTCGATCTTCCGGGCCGCTTCCTTGAGCATGGGATCGGTCACGTGCAGGTACCGCGCCCGCATCCGGGCGGCGCCACCCGGCTCCCAACCCATGATCTGGTCAATGACTCGGTCCGGGACCCCGAGCAGCATCAGCACAGTGCCCGCGGTGTGCCGCGCATCGTGCAGACGCCCGTCCCGGACGCCGGCATCTTCCAGCAGCCTCTTCCAGTCGTGGTAGTCCGTGTTCGGACTGAGCGGCCCGCCCAACGGCTTGGTGAACACGTACTCGGACTCGGTCCACAGGTTCCCGGCCGCCGCACGCTCCCGGGCCTGCGCCTCCCTGTGGGAACGGAGCATCACGACCAGCGGGCCCGGGAGAGGCACGGCGCGGCGCCCGGCGCGCGACTTCGTGTTCTTCGTCTCGCGTCGTACCTGTAGCCGGGTCGGGCAGTAACCGGCCTTTCGGCCGCACGGTGCAGCATCGCCGCACCCGTGCTCGTACTTGGGCCGCAACCGGTTCCGGCGAAGCTTCAGGTACTCGTTGTCCAGGTCCACGTCGGACCAGCGCAGGCCGAGCGTCTCCCCCTGTCGCAGGCCGAGCGCTAGGGCCAGCATCCAGCGGGCACTGTTCCGGCGCTTGTTCACTTCGAGCAGGAGACTCTGCACCTCATCGACCGAGTAGGGCTCTACCTCGGTCTCGTCCTCTTCCATCCGGGGAGGCTTCGCCAGCGCGGCAGCGTTCTTCGCCGCGTGGCCACGCCGCACCGCTTCCCCCAGCGCCGTACGCGCCGTCCGGTGAGCCTGGTGAGCGGTGCCCGCCTTGCTGCCGGCACTCTGCATCCGGCGGTACAGGCTCTCCAGGTGTTCGGGCTCCAAGCGGTCGATGCGGTGCCGACCGATGCCAGGCACCAGGTGCACCCGGACTGCCACCTCGTATCCGTCGTACGTGTTCTCGCTCACGACGGGCTTGGCAATGTTCTGGACCCAGTGCTCAAGCCACTTCGCGACCGTCCACGGCTTGCCGGGCTGACGCGCGGACCCTTCGTCGCGCTGCTTCTCCAGGCGCCGGATTTCGTCCACCAGCTCTTTGCGAGTGGGGCACGGTCAGGTGTCGGCGATAGGGCGTCCCGTCGTCCTTGTAACCCATGGGCACACGGGCGTGCCAGCGTCCGTCCTTGCCCAGGTAGATGGCCGATTCACCGTTGGCACGGCGAGTGCGCTTCTTCTCCTCTGCCATCGGCAGTTCCTCCGGTCGGTGCGAGGTAGACAGACCGGAGCGCCGCCCGCATGCCGGCCGCCGCTCCGAGAGGGCGAGATCAGGCGGCGCGCTGCTCAGAGCGGCGGCGGGCGAGGTAGGCGGCCGGGGCGTCGGCGGGGACACGTCGGAGTCCGCCGATGGTCAGGGACTCCAGCTCTCCGGTGCGGATGAGGGCATAGCAGGTCGTGCGGCCGATGCGGAGGCAGCGGGCAGCTTCTTCGACGGTCAACAGAACGGGCGCCAGGTCGCCGGCTTCAGCGAGTGGGGCGATGTCCACCGTGGCGATGCTCATGGAACGGTCTCCTCTGGGACTGTCCGTCGGGGTCGTGGCGGTTTGTGGATCGGAAGGTCGCGTGTGTCCGAGGTTCGGATTTCTGCGTCACCTGCGTCATCTGCGTCATTCACGACGCTGACCTGCGGTGTTGCGGTGACGCAGCACGGTGGGGGTGCGTCACCGGGTGACGCAGGTGACGCAGGTGACGCAGGTGACGCAGCGTCTCTCTACCTAGGACAAGGAGGGGGTGGTGTCTGTTGTGGTGCGCGGCTCAGCGAGAGAAAGAAGGAGCCGCTGCGCGGCGCGTCCGTAGGGCGGCGCCGCCGCCGAACAGCAAGAAGAGCACGGCCCGGGGGCGGGTGCTCTTCTTGCTTGTGCGAGCGGTCGTGGTGCCGCGCGGTCAGAAGGCCGCTTCCTGCTCCGCCGGGGGCTGGGTGGCGGCAGGCCGCGCGATCTCGATATAGCGGGATGTCTTGGTGCGACCCCAGTCGATGAGGACGCCCCGGGCGGCGAGGGTGGGCTGTAGGCGCTTGAGGCGGTCCGAGAGCACCTTGCCGGTGGTCGGCCACCCTTTGGGCAGGGGACGGAAGTCCTCGCCCGTGTAGAGGCCAGTGAGGCAGTGCAGCCATTCGGCAGACGTCATCCGCTGCTCGGTGCCCGGGTCAACGCCGGCGGCGTGCTTGAGCACGGTCTGCGCCAACAGGTCGCCCTCGATGACGTCGTCGTTGAGGTCGTCCAGGCTGGCCCGGTAGGCGGCGAGCGCTCCCAGACCGGTAGCCGCGTCGAGCTGCGCGCACAGGTGCGCGAAGTCGGCCATGCGCAGGTCGGTCGGGATGTCCGCCTGCGCTGCCCGCACCTGCACGGTGAGGTCCAGGAGAGAGCCAAGAATGATGGGCAGCTCCTCCGCGAAGTCAGACCACAGTTCCGCCTCGGTGCGCCGAACCCGGGGCCGTTCCAGCCGGAGCGGTAGGAGCCGTTCCGCGAGGTCGGGCCGGATCACTCCGACGTCCATGCCGGTCAGAAGGAGGGGGCGGCGGTAGCCGATGCGGACGACGTCCCCGTCGGTGAACAGGGCGCGCTTGACGTCCTCGGCACCTGTGACGATGCGACACATGGCGTCGGAAAGATCCGGGGTCATGTGGGAGAGGTCGTCCGGGGCGGTGACCCAACCGGCGGCCACGGCCGTGGTCAAATTCTCCTCATCCTTCGGGGCGCGGCGCAGGTCGCCGCTCATGCCCTCGATGATCCGTACGAGCATGCGCCCGCCGGTGGACTTGCCCGCGCCCTGCGGGCCGGTGAGGAAGGGGGCCGGGACGGGCACGTTCGGACCCAGGCAGCCGATGAGCCAGGCGATGGCTAGAGGTTGTCCCGTATGGGGCGTGAGCTATCGGGAGAGGGCTAGGTTGTGGAGTCGCGCGATGCCGAGCATGGCCTGGTGAACGCCGTTGCCTTTGAGGCGGCAGTCCCGCAGGATCTTCCAGTTCTTCAGCCTGGACAGGGCGTGCTCCACTCTGGCCCGGGCCCGGCGATGGACGGTGTTCTCCGCCTCTTGCTGCGGGCTGAGATGCGTCTGACCACGTCGTTTGCGGTGAGGGACGAGTAGACCGGTTCCCTGGTAGCCGCCGTCGGCGATGACCGGGGCTCCGCGGCAGGCGCGGTCGACGCCGGACTCGGTGAAGGCCCGGCAGTCGTTGCGGCTGCCGGGCAGCGGGAGGCCGATGGCCACGACCAGGCGGCTGTTGGCGTCGATGACGACCTGCAGGTTGGTCGAGTACCGGTAGTTCTTGCTGGAGGCGGCGATGCCGCGATCGCGGATGGGCACCAGGGTGCCGTCGACGATGTAGACGGTGTCCTTGCGCGGCCGGCGCGCCGGCGAGATGGCCAGCAGGGGTGCGAGGTGATCGAGGATGCGGTCGGCTGCGGACGAGATCCCGAACAATGGCGCCACCTGCCGCAACATGAGGTTTGTGCGCCAGTACGTCGCTACCAACAGGACCCTGTCCGCAAGTGGCAGTCGCCAGGGACGGCCGCGCTGAACGTCGCCACCACGACGACGCACCAACCCCACCCAGGAGTGGGAGTTACTCGCTCCGCTGATACGCCGGGCCGCAACGGGCCGACCTCGCGTGGAGGACCGGAAGGTCATCAACGGGATGGTCTACAAGACCGGGCTGGAAGAGCATCAAATCGCTGGGGCGATCCCCGAGAAGCCCTTACGAGTGAAACTACGGGGCGGGCCCCTCTCCGAGGGTGCGGACCAAGCCGGAACAAAGAACCTTTCGCTCATGGCGGGCCAAGAGGGGTACGGGATCGGCCTGGGGAGTGAGCGTCGCCGACTGGTACGGGTTGCAGCGGCAGCGCGGCAGATGTCGTCCCGGGATGGGCTTCCGCTCCGGTGACGCCTGCTCGTCGGACGGTACGCCGCAATAGCCGTTCCACGGCGCGGTAGAAGCGGTCCGGCAGGAATACGGCGTCGGCGACGATCATTGCGCCGGAGAACAGCGGCAGTCCCATGAGCACCGCGATGTTCACGTGCATTCCCAGCAAAAGGATCAAGACAGGGTATTTGAGTCTGCTGAAGAGGACGAAGGGAAAGGCGACCTGCACCAGCACCGTCATATAGCCGACGACGGTGAGCAGTACGTGGTGACCGTCGAGCATTTGGGACAACTCGGGCCAGGGGCGGAACAAGTCGATGTTCAGGACGTAGTGGAGGGCGGTGCCGTCGGCCCACTTGTAACCCTGCACCTTGTACATGCCCGCGCATCCGTAGAGGAAGCAGACCTGGGCTGCGATGACGAACATGCCGCAGTTGTGCAGCACGGTGGTCAAGATGGAGCGCACATCGCCGAGTTGGTGCCGGAGTCCACTCCCGCGGGGATCTGCCATCTTGCCGGTCGCAGCCTTGCACCGGGCCCTGCGCGCGTCGAGGGACCAGCGACGACCACACGCGGTGAAGACTAGATAGACGGCCATGAGGACCATGAGGTTGTCCCCGCCGTCCGCCATGTAGATCGCCCTGCCATGGAACGACACCACCACGACCGTGAACAGCACGGACACCGCACGCGTGCGCCAGCCCAGCACGAACAGCGCACACGTGATAAGAGCAACGGCGTAGCAGACCTCGAAGTATGTCTGGCTGTCGGACAGGAGAAGGACGCTGGCCCATCCGTTCTGGTCGTACATAAGCCGGGCTAGTTCGGGTGTCCATGGCGAACCGGGGCCCCACATGTCGTCGCGGTGGGGAAACTCGCGGAGCAGGAAGACGAGGTAAAGCAGCCCGTACCCGATGCGTAGCGTCGCTGCCGCGTACAGGGAGACCGGCCGCTCAGTCAGGAGGACGAGGAAAGCGTGGATTCGATCAAACCCTCGCTGGAGCATGTGCACGGCCGCCTGCTTCGTGGTTACTCGGGGCGCTGTCGCCGCCATGGTCGGTGCTTTCTCACTCCGCTTCATGGGAATCCACCTTCCACCAGGGCAGGTACCGGATCGTGGCCGGCGCAGGTGTCGCGGCGGCCGGACGGGAGCCATTCGCCGAGCGCGGAGCGGCGATGGGCAGCGTGGTCACCCGTAGCTGGATGAAGTCGAAGGTGCCGCCCTGTTGAGCTGTGACGCGGTCCACTGCGATGTTGCGGAGATACTTCTGAATCAGGAGAGCCCGATCCGAGTAGGGCTGGTCGTCGGTGCCGTGGGTTTTGAGGTAGGAATTCCACGCCTGGCGCAGCATGTTCTGTGCCGTATGGCTGGGAAAGACGTGATGCTTGACGGCGGAATCATCCATGGAGCTCAGATCGATCCAGTCACTCACTCGCCTGGAACCGTTCGGAGCTGTGTACCCGACCTTCGCCGAGATCTGCCGGTTGACGGATTGCGGATCCGGGGCGAATAGCCGCCAGTTTTGCGAAAACACGGGCCGAACCCACGCGTTGATCTGCTGGTCGTAGGCCTTGGAAATGGCGTTGGAGGGCGCCACGTACAGAAACACCAGGACGAGATGGACCAGGGTCACTGCGAGGCACAAGGCAACCGCGACTCCCGTTCCAGCGATCAGTAGGCGGTGTGGCCCTGAATTTTCACGAGTGCTACGCAGTCCACCGTTCTGCGCTGTCGGCTCAGCGCCAACCTGCTGTGAATCCTTCGTATTTGTCGACTCAACACCACTCAGCACGACCCCACCCACCCGGTCCTTCCCATTGCGACTGCTTGCACCTGCTTCTTCTGCTTCCGCGGGTGGCGCGCGACGGCTTCGACGACGATCCGCTGCGCGCCACCCCCTTACTCACGTTGACGGCGACCAAGTTGCGTGCACTCCGCCAAGGGGATCCAGCGCGACTTGTCGCTCCCGCCGAACTACGGGGAACTCACTCAGTGGTGAGTGTGCATCTTGTGCCACGGGGGCTTGGACCCGTAGTGGAGGGGCTTGCCGGGCTTGCCGGGCTTGCCGGGCTTGCCCGGGTGGTGATCACCATGACCACCTGTGTCATCCCCTGTGTCGTGGCCTGTCGTCGCGGCGGCGTCATCACCCGTCGTGGTCGCAGCGGCGGCGTCATCACCCGTCGTCACAGCGGCGGCGTCATCACCCGTCGTGGTCACAGCGGCGGCGTCATCACCCGTCGTCACAGCGGCGGCGCCATCACCCGTCGTGGTCACAGCGGCGGCGTCATCACCCGTCGTCACAGCGGCGGCGTCATCACCCGTCGTGGTCACAGCGGCGGCGTCATCACCCT
>NZ_JBVIIT010000021.1:23966-48046 GCF_055569615.1 Streptomyces sp. NPDC031379
CCATCACCCGTCGTGGTCACAGCGGCGGCGTCATCACCCGTCGTCACAGCGGCGGCGTCATCACCCGTCGTGGTCACAGCGGCGGCGTCATCACCCGTCGTCACAGCGGCGGCGTCATCACCCGTCGTGGTCACAGCGGCGGCGTCATCACCCGTCGTCACAGCGGCGGCGTCATCGCCCGTCGTGGTCACAGCGGCGGCGTCACCCGTCGTCGTGCCGCCCTCACACAGCGGTCGGGTGATCACGTTGCTGTCCAGCGTCACGGCGCCGTTACGGGCCAACGCACGGCCCTCGATGCTCGTCCCCGTAGTGACACTGATAGAGGTCAAGGCCATGATGGTGCCCACGAAGTCGGAGTTGGTTCCGAGGGTGGCCGAGCTTCCGATCTGCCAGAACACATTGCACGGCGAGGCGCCATTGATGAGGGACACCTGGCTGGCGGATGCCGTCGTCAGCGTCGAACCGACCTGGAACACCCAGACGGCGTCGGGGTCGCCCTCAGCATCCAGGGTGAGCGTGCCAGTAATAGCGGCACTGACAGGGGCGTTGTATACGCCCGGAGTCAGCGTCCGACCACCGAGTTCCACCGGAGGATCGTCGGGGAACGTTACGTCCGGTGCTTGCCCGGCCGCATCGTTGTACGCAGTGGTCAGGTCACTCTGCGCTTGAGCAGCCACAGCATCCGTGACATGTGTAGCCCCGTTGACAATTCCGGGAGGGAATCCGGTGACGGCCGACCCCGGACTCACTCCGAGATCTCCGTTGATCACCGTGGGGCCGGTGTTGGTGACTGCGGAGCCACCCAGTACAGCAAAGCTTTCCGCCGTTCCCAGTTCCACTGCCGTTGCAACGGCGGCTGCCCGTGTAGGTGTGACGGTCACAACGACCAACGCAACCAGCAGGGTTAGTGCCCCCGCGATCCAGGCCGTCATTGTGCTCCGATGCGACGCATCGGAAATACTCAGTCTCATCGAGGGGTCACCTCCCGTGGGGTGGTGACATCCGGCGTTCCTCGTCAACGGAATCGCCTCTTCTGTGGGCGGATCTTACGCAGGCGTCCACCTCAAGCGATGATTCATCGGGTGATGTTGCCGGAGTTGCTCAACGCGAGTTAAGGAATGTATGCAAATATTGGGCCGAATGGCTTTCCTTGCAGCGAGCCTTCCGGATTCGGTTTCGCCTCCCGTCACTCCGGCAGATGGCACTTGCCCTCGTAGGAAGCAGCAGTCTTCCTCGTCTGAGAGGTACTTTCCATGAAATTGAAACAGATGGCAGCGCAATTCCCCCGGATGGCGGCTCGCCCACGCATCCGCACATCCGGCTCCGAATTCCGGAACTCGGATAGAGGTGTCCCGTTACCGGTGTGGCGGTGGGTGTGGCGTCGGCGCAGCGCCGCGGCGGCGGCGACACCCAGCGCGGCCATCCCTGGCGACGGCTCCTGGCGGACCGTGTGTTGTCGGTGGCGACGTACTGGCGAACCGATCTCACGTTGCGACAGGTGGCACCGCTGTCGGGATCTCGAAGTCCGCCGCCGACCGCATCCTCGATCATCTGGCACCGCTGGTGGCCATCTCGCCGGCCCTCCGGACACGCAAGGGCACCGTCTACATTGGCGCCGGCGTAATTGGTGCCCACACGTGACCGCCGCATCGCCGCCATGCCACCTCAGCCCCCGGGCCCGAGCCGGGTCTCACACGCTCTGTCCCGTCTGAAGAACTGGAAGGTCCTCAGCGACTGCCGCCACAAGGGCCATGGCGTTCATCAGGCCATGCTCGGCATCGCCCGACTGCACAACCCGGCCCTCATTCGCCACTTCAGACCCCGTACAAGACAACCTGGAGGACATCACATGCGGACGAGTACGAGGTGAACCGGGATATCGTGCCCGCAGAAAGAGACGCATCCAGCGCCGCTCTTGTCCTGGTTCTTGTCCAGTGCACTGACGGACCCCGCAGTTCACCTCGATACACGCAGCGCCTCTGCTGCCGTGCGAACGTCCGTGGACCCTCGTGAACGGTCGTGCGGACAGTTGGAAAGCGTGTTGAGGGCAACCCCTCACGAGTTCGAATCTCGTATCCTCCGCCAGCCCAGAGGGCCGGGCCGCGAAAGCGGTCCGGCCCTCTGGCGTTTCCCCGTCCCGATGGGCTCGAAGTTGGCGTAGAGGTCGCGCGGGCGGCCGCTCCCGCCTGTGTGGCGGGCGTCACGCTTGTCGGTGTCGCCTAGCCCGTCACCCGTACCGGGCGGGACACCGTCACCTGATCCACCGCCGACACCCGGACCGTCACCCTCATCGTCCAGGTCCCCGGGATGGGCAGGTCGAGGGAGTCGGCGGCCCAGTAGCCGCCGCGGTCCGTGACCTTGGTGTCCAGGGGGCCGAGCCGCTGGACGGGGAGGGTGAGGGCGACACGGAGTTCGGGGACCGCGGCCAGGCCGCCGTCGGGGCCGTAGACCACCGCCTGGACGGAGTTCCTGCCGACCCGGCCCGGGTCCAGGGTGACCTGGACCGTGCCGCGGCCGCCGGGTGTGCCGACGTCGAACGGGATCGAGGTGACGGACGCCGTCGGGATGCCGGCCGTCGGCGCGCCGGAGTCCGCCGCCTCGGTGGCGGCCCGGCCGGGCAGGGTGCTGGTCAGGAGGGTCGTCAGAACCAGGACCAGCAGACCGACGCCCGCTTCGGCCAGCACCGAGCGGCGCAGGAGGCGCAGGGAGATCGCGGGGGGCGGGACGGGCGTGGCGGGGGGCGGGGCGGGAGCGGACGGCTCCGGGGGGAGAGGCGGGCCGGTGGCCGGTTCGGGGACGCGGGCGAGGGCCGCCGCCACCGGCGCGCCCGCCCGGGCCAGACGTGCCGTCCAGGTGCGGGAGCAGGCCGCCGCCAGGAGCAGCGCGGTCACCGCCGCCAGCTTGGCCAGCAGGGTACGGCCGTACGTCGTGTCCGTGAGCGCCTGCCAGGAGCCGAGGCCCCGCCAGGACTGGTAGACGCCGGTCAGGGTCAGGACCGTCACGGAGGCGAAGGCCAGGCGGGAGAAGCGGGTGAGGACCGTGACGGGCACCGGTGACGTGCGGCGCAGCGTGCACAGGAGGGCGGCCAGGCCGCCGAGCCAGCTCGCCATGGCCAGCAGGTGCAGGGTGGCCGAGGTGATCGCCAGGGGGACCTGGACGCCCGCCGAGGCGTGCTCGGCGGCCGCCCAGGTCAGGGAGAGCGCCACGGAGAAGAGCGCGGCGGCCGCCAGGGTGGTGCGGCGGGGGAGCCAGGCGCGGCGGGTCCTCAGGAACGCCGCGAGGACTCCGGCCAGCAGCAGCAACCCCAGCCGGACGAGAAGGAGTTCGCCGGGCCGGGTCGTCGCCGTGCGGGTGAGGGAGGAGAGGGACAGGGCGTTCACCGGAGAGGTGCCCTCCTCGTACGGCGCCCGCAGCAGGAGGAGGACCGTCGTCGAGGCGAGGAGCGTGCCGGCGGCGGCCAGGACGGGGGCTCGCAGCGGGGCGGGCGTGGGCGGGCGGCAGTACGCCACGAACGCCGCCGCGCCCAGGAGGAGGGCCACGGAGAGGTAGGCGAGGTAGCGCGCGATGTTGTACAGGGCCGTGGTGGCGGCGTCCTCCGTGCGGTCCGGTGCCGGGCTCGCCGTCGTCGCCGTGCGCTTGCCGATCGAGAAGGTGAGCGCGCCGGAGACCGGGTGGCTGTCGGCCGACACGACCCGCCAGGCGACCGTGTAGGTGCCCTCGGCCGGCTTGGCGGGGAGGGTGACGCGGGCCGTGTCGGAGCGGCCGGGGGCGTGGTCGGCGGGGCCCGTGCGGACGCGGTGGTTCTCGGGGTCGTAGACCCGGAAGGAGTCGGTGAGCAGGCCCACCGACTCGGTGAAGGTGAGGGTCAGGTGCCGGGGGGCCGTCCGCAGGACGGTTCCGTCGGCGGGGTCGGACCCGCGCAGGGCCGCGTGGGCGGAGGCGGGGGCCGCCGCGCCGAACAGCATCAGCAGCAGGCCCGCGCAGAGCAGCGTCAGCCGCCCCGGCCATCGGTGTCCGTCGCGCACCTCGCCCCTCCCGTCGTCCGCCCGCCCGCGGGGCCTTGCACCCGGCACCCGGGCGGGCCCGCCGGCCGCCGCCCGGTCGTCCGTCGGCCGAACGGTCACCCGCCCGGTCGCTCAGGGCCGTTCGACCGTCCGCAGGCCCTCTGCATAGGTACGGGGAGATCGGCCGTCGTGCTCACCACGTCGTAGGTACGGGGAGACCGGCCGTCGCGCTCACCACCTCGTAGCCACGGGAGATCGGCCGTCGTGGTCACCACGTCGGACGGGCCGTCACGCCGCCGTCCACCACGAGGTCGTGGCCGGTGATCCAGGAGGCGAGCGGTGAGGCCAGGAAGACACAGGCGTCGGCCACGTCCTCGGGGCGGCCGAGGCGGCCGGTGGGGGCGGCGGCGAGCCAGCGGCGCACGCCGTCAGGCCAGGCCTCCGCCAGCCCCTCCCGCTCGATGAGGCCGGGCGAGACCGTGTTGACGCGGATACCGGCCGGGCCGTACTCCAGCGCCGCCGCGCGGGCGTGCGTCACCACCGCCGCCTTGGCCGCGCCGTAGTGGGCGTGCCCGGGGGCGGGTCGGCCGGCCTCGATGGAGGCGATGTGGGTGATGGTGCCGCCGCCGTGCGCGCGCAGGTGCGCGGCGGCGGCCTGGGTGCAGGCGAACACGCTGGTGAGGTCGGTGTCGACCACCGTGCGCCACTCGGCCGCCGTCATGCCGGGCAGGGGCTGGACCGGCTGGACGGCCGCGTTGTTGACGAGGGCGGTGAGGCGGCCGCCGGACCAGTCCGTGGTCTCCTCGATCAGACGGCGGCAGGCGTCCTCGTCCGTCAGGTCCGCCTGGAGTACGACGGCCTCGCCGCCCATGTCCCGGATGCGCGCGGCCACTTCCCCGGCCGCGGCGAGCGCCGTACGGCAGTGGAGGGCCACCGCCGCGCCCTCCTGGGCGAAGCGCAGGGCGATGGCGCGGCCGATGCCGCCGCCCGCCCCGGTCACCAGGGCGGTCTGTCCGTCGAGCAGGCTCATGGGCGGCACAGTTCCCCGATCAGGGCGGCCTCGCCGGGGTAACGCGCCGTGAGGTCCCGCACGTTCCCGTGTTCGTAGTCCGCGTAGGTGAATCCGGGCGCCATCGTGCAGCCGAAGAAGGTCCAGGCGCCGCCCGGGGCGACGCGCGCGCCCATCCAGGTGCCGGCCGGCACGGTCAGCTGGACCTGCTGGCCCGACCGTAGGGCGGGGCCCAGGACGGCGGTCCGGGTGGTGCCGTCGGGGGCGAGGAGAAGGAGGTGGAGCGGGTCGCCCAGGTAGTGGTGCCACACCTCGTCGGCGGGCAGCCGGTGCAGGGCGGAGAAGTCGTCCGCGGTGAGCAGCGCGACGATGGCGGAGCCCTCGGGCCGGCCGTCCGGCCGTTCGGGCCCCGCCCAGGTGCGCCGGAAGAGGCCGCCCTCGCGCGGTATGGGTTCGAGTCCGTAGTGAGCGATCAGCTCTTGCGGCGTCGTCCCGCCGGACGGTGTCTCGTCCGGCGGTGTCCCGTCAGGCGTCGGTTCGTCGGGCCTCGTCACCCGGGGAAGGCTACCGCCCTTTCCAGGAAAGCCAGTTGGGCGTGCTTGGGCGGCAGGTGGACGTCGGGGAGGTCCACCTCGGGGAGGACGACCGCCGGCCCGCGCAGAAAGCCCTGGCGTTCGAAGCGGGCGATCGCCTTGGTGTTGCGGACGTCCGGGTCGACGACGATCCGGCTCCGGTCCAGGGCCAGCAGCGCGTACGAGGTGATCGCGGTCAACAGGGCCGTGGTCCAGCCCGGTCGGGCACCCTCGGCGCCGGCGGGGCCGAGGAGGAGATGGATGCCGAGATCGCCGGGGCGTACGTCGTAGCACTCGCCCACCCGGTCGGCGGCGGGTTCGTACGTCTGGAGCAGGGCGGCCGGCTCGCGGTCCTTGGTGACCAGGAAGGCATGGTGGGTGTCGAGCGTGGCCAGCTGGGCGTAGATCTCGGTGACCTGAGCCCGGGTGAGGCCGGTCATGCCCCAGAAGACGGCGCGCTCCTCGCTCACCCAGGCGTGGATCACCTCCGCGTCCGCCTCCGGGTCGAGGGGGCGGACGTGGACGGTGCCGTAGCCGTCGATGTGCTGTTCGTACAGGTCAGTCATGGGTTTCCTCGGTGCGTTCGAGCAGGGACCAGTCGGTGACGATGGGGGCCAGTTCTCCCGCGAGCCACAAGGGGAGCTGGTCATGGTGGTGCGGGGTGCCGGGGACGCCGTCGGCGCCGAACGGGACCGCCCAGCGGCCCCGGGCGCGGTCGGCCAGGTCCCAGACGTAGCGGGCGGCCGGGCCGCGGGCGGCGCGGTCGGTGATGCCGGGGACGGCCGAGGTGCACAGCACGCAGTCGTGGTCGCCGGCCAGTCCGGGTTCGGTGTACGGCTCCCCCGGCCGCCCGGACCGCCCCGGCTCCCCCCGCTCCCCCGGCCCCTCCGGTCCTTCCGGTCCTTCCGACCCCTCCGACCCTTCCGGTCCTTCCGGTCCTTCCGGTCCTTCCGGTCCTTCCGGTCCGTCAGGAACGGCCCGCCAGGGCGTCAGACGGTGGGTGTCCGACCAGGTGCCGGCGGGCGGCGCCGCGGCCACTTCCTCCAGGGCCGCGCGGACGGCCGCCGGGCGGTCGATGCCGTACAACTCCTCGGCGCGCAAAAGGTGTTCGAGGGCGTAGCCGATGCGCGGGACCAGGGCCAGCCACGGCAGCAGGACCTCCGGGTAGGCCGGGGGCTCGGTGAGCGGGGCGAACACCGGGTGGGCGGCGAGGCGGCGTACGACCGCGCCGCGCACCGCCGCGTAGGCCGCCGCGTCGGTGCTGTCGGCGTCCATGCGGCGGTTCCAGGCGAGCAGCCGGTCGCGCAGACGCGCGGCCTGCGGGGTGAGGCCGTCGAGGGCGGCGAGGTGGCCGAGGAGGGGGCCCGCGGAGGCGAGGTGGGTGTCGGTGTGGATCGCGGGCATGCCGTCGGCGGTCCAGGTGCGGCGCGCGTCGAGGAGGGCGCGGATGCGGGCGGCGCGGTGCGGTGGGGCGAACTCGACGCCCAGGGGGGCGGCGGGGCCGCGCTGGTTGGCCATCACCGCGACGCCGTCCGTCACGCCGGCGTACGGCGTCGGGTGCGCGCCGTGCCATGCGTGGCCGGGTTCCCAGGCGGGCACCGGGTGCAGGCGGTTGGCTTCCGCGCGGACCGGTACGTAGCCGGCGACGCGGTGGAGGAGGCCGCCCTCGGTGTCGGCCGCCTGTACGACGTTCACGGGCTCGGTCCAGGCGTCGAGGGCGCGGTCGACGTCGGCGACCGTGCGGGCGCGCAGGAGGGGGAGCAGGGCGCTGAAGCCGAGGTCTTCCGTGACGCGGGGCGGGTAGCGGAGGGCGAGCGCCTCGGCTTCGCCTTCGGGCAGGATGCCGCTTCCGCCGGCACCGCCGGTGCGGCTCCCGCCGTCGGGTGCGGCCGGCCCCTGCGGATCGTCCCCGCCGCCGGTGGCCGCCGAGCCCTGCGGATCGTCCCCGCCCCGCGGATCGTCCCCGCCGCCGATGGCCGCCGAGCCCTGCGAGTCGTCCCCGCCGCCGGTGGCCGTCGGGCCCTTTCGGCCGTGCCCGGTGATGCCGGCCTCCAGGCCCTCCGGGCCGCCTGCGATCACCGGGCCCCGCTCCGTCTCGATCAGTTCGATCTCGATCGGGGGCTCGCCCGCCGTCTCCACGGTCTCGGTGTGCCGGGTGGCCCGGTGCCAGGCGCCGTCCGGGCCGAGGGACTCGATGCCGGCGCCGGTGCGGCGCAGACGCTCGCGGTAGAGGTCCTGGTAGTCCGCCATGGCGTTGGTGATGGCCCAGGCGACCGTGCCGGTGTGGCCGAAGTGCGCGATACCGGGGACGCCGGGTACGGCCAGGCCGACGACGTCGAACTCGGGGCAGGAGAGGCGGATCTGCTGATAGACGCCGGGGTCCTCGATGAAACGGTGCGGGTCGCCGGCGAGGAGGGCCTGTCCGGTGCCGGTGCGGTCACCGGAGACGAGCCAGCCGTTGCTGCCGGCGGTGCCGGGGCCGTCGGTGGCGAACAGCCGGACGGCGTCGGGGCCGAGGTGCCGCATCGCCTGCTCGCGCCAGAGCTTGGCGGGGAAGCCGGCGAAGAGGATGTGGGTGGCGAGCCAGACGCCGAGCGGCGTCCAGGGCTGCCAGCGGCCGGGGGTGAGGCCGGTGCGGGCGAATTCGGGGGCGCGGCGGGCACCGGCGGGCAGGCCCGCGTTGACGCCGTCGACGTACGCACGGACCCAGTCGGCCGTCTCGGGGTCCCGGCGTTCCAGCGCGGCGAAGCAGCGGCGGGCGGTGTCGTCGAGGCGGGCCCGGCGGGCGAGGACGTCCCAGGAGAGGGCGCCGGCGCCGAGGAAGGCGGCCGAGGTGCCCTGCGAGCGGTGGCGCTCGACCTCCAGTTGCCAGGCCCGGTCGTGGGCGGTCACCCGGCCCTGCGCGTGGGCGAGTTCGCGGGTGCTGGACGCACGCAGATGGGGGACGCCCCAGGCGTCTCTGTAGGTCTCCGTGGTCACCCTGGGACCCCCTTTTGTTTTAGGTTAGCCTTGCCTAAGTTCTGGTGGAGGAATCGTACGCGAGGGGTGGCGGGGCCATGGGGCAGGGCCGGGGCTGGGAGGGGGCGGTCCTCAGACTGCTGCGCGCGAAGGACTTCGTGTGCACCGTGGTCGAGACCGAGGACGTCACACCGCACTACCGGCGGCTGCGGCTGAGCGACGGCGGGCTGCTCGCCGCGACCGGTGTCCACCCCACGATGTGGGTACGGCTGTGGTTCTCCGCCGGCGGCCGGCCGCACCAGCGGGCCTTCACCCTGGTGGACCCGGACCCGCTGACCGGCACCTTCGGCCTGGAGTTCGCCCTGCACGAGGGCGTCGCCGCCGACTGGGCCCGGTCGGCACGGCCCGGCGACACGATCGAGGCCACCGTCCAGGGCACCGGCTTCGAGCGGCCCGACCCCGCGCCCTCGCACCTCGTCGCGATCGGCGACCCGGCGTCCCTGCCCGCGATCAACTCCCTGCTCGGCGCGCTGGACTCCCTGCCGGCGACCCTCTGGTTCGAGGGCGGCCTGGACGGCCTGCCGTGCCGTGCCGACGCGTCCCGCCACGAGATACGGCAGATCCCGCGCCGTGACGCGGGCGCCCACCTGGTCGAACGGGTCCGTGCCGAGCTGCCCGCCGTGCTCGAGGGCACCACCGACCCGTACGTGTGGATCGCCTGCGACACGGCGACGACCCGGACGCTCGCCTCGTACGTCCGCAGGGACCTGGCCGTACCGAAGCAGCGCATCCATGCCCTCGGCTACTGGCGCGCGGACTGAGCGGGCGGGCGAGGCCGGGTGGGGCGGGGGATCATCTCCGTATGGACGTCACTCTGCATCTCGCCCAGGACCCGGAGGCCGACGCGCTGCTCGGGCGCTCCCCGCTCGCCGCGCTGGTGGGGATGCTGCTCGACCAGCAGGTGCCGATGGAGTGGGCGTTCAAGGGACCCCGGACCATCGCGGACCGGCTCCACGCCGAAGACCTGGACGCGCACGAGATCGCCGCGACGGACCCCGAGGCCTTCGCCGCGCTGCTCTCCGACAAGCCCGCCGTGCACCGCTACCCGGGCTCGATGGCCAAGCGCATCCTCCAGCTGTGCCAGTACCTGGTCGAGCACTACGACGGGGACGCGGAGGCGATCTGGCGGGGCGTCGACAGCGGGGCCGAGCTGCTGAAGCGCCTGGAGGACCTGCCGGGCTTCGGCAGGCAGAAGGCGCAGATCTTCCTCGCGCTGCTCGGCAAGCAGCTCGGGGTCACGCCCCAGGGGTGGCGGGAGGCCGCGGGCGCGTACGGCGAGGCGAAGTCCTTCCGGTCCGTCGCCGACATCACCGGTCCGGAGTCACTGGCCAAGGTGCGCGCCCACAAACAGGAGGCGAAGGCGGCGGCGAAGGCCGCCAAGGCCGCGGGCAGGTGAGGGATACGCCGGTCGGCCCACCCGGGTGGCGGAACCGTCCGCCGCGTTCCGAGCATGGACCATGACCGAGGCACCGAACAGCGGCCCCGAATGGGGCCGTGAGTACGACGACCGGCACGTCCACTCGGCCCACCCGCCGGGCGGCCGCCACGAGGCCGAACCCCCCTTCGAGGGCCCCCTGCACGCCCTGTCGCAGGCCGCCTGGCAGATCGTCCTGCTCGCCGGGATCGCCTCGCTGATCGTCGGGATCCTGGTACTGGTCTGGCCCGGCCCCTCGCTGCTCGCGGCCGGTGTCCTCTTCGGCCTCTACCTCCTGATCAGCGGCGTCTTCCAGTTGGTGTCCGCGTTCGGCACGCACAAGACGACCTCGCTGCGTGTGCTGGCCTTCGTCAGCGGTGCCCTGTCGATCCTGCTCGGCCTGTTCTGCTTCCGCGGGCCCATGGAGTCGATCCTGCTGCTCGCCCTGTGGATCGGCATCGGCTGGCTGATCCGCGGGATCACCCAGACGCTGGCCGCCGCCCACGACTCGCGGATGCCCGCGCGGGGCTGGCAGATCTTTCTCGGGGTCGTCACCTTCCTCGCCGGCGTCGTGCTGATCGTCTCGCCCTTCGAGTCCGTCGCCGTGCTGACCGTCGTCGCGGGCATCTGGCTGGTCGTGGTGGGGATCGTGGAGATCGTCACGGCGTTCCGCATCCGCGCCGTGGCCGGGCGGGTACCGCAGACGCTGTGACGGCCGCCGTCACGGGCGGCCTCGGCGAACGCGCCGCGCCCCTCGTCAACAGCGCGCCCCACCGATACGCCGAGCCAGCGAATCTCGCGCCCGAGGTGCTGCCCCGACCGCCCGGCACGGGGAGACAGCTGACGTGAGCAGGGCCGCGAACACCCCCCGGAGCCGTACCTGGCCGCGGGTGCTCGTGCTGCTCCTGGTCCTGTGGATGCCCGCGGCCCATGTGCAGCTCCAGGCGGCCCCGGCCCTCGGCGTGGCCTCCGAGACCGGCGAGCACGACGTCCTCGGCACCGTCCTGCGGCCCCCCGCCCGCGCCGTGCACCGGGCCGACGTACCCGAGCGCCCCGCTCCCCTCCCCGCCCCGGCGCCCGCCCCGCCCGCGGCACACCCGTGCCCCGAGACGCCGAGGGTGCCGTACGCCACGCCCCTGCTGCGCACGGTGGTCCTGCGCTGCTGACAGACCCGCGCTCCGCCCAGGTCAGTCGGCTCGACGCAAGGAGCACAGCCATGCCCATGGACCCGTACGCCGTCCTGCGCGCCCTGCTGCGCGCGGAGGCCCGACGCGGCACGGCAGCCAAGCCTGACAAGCGGCAGCCGGAGCCGCAGCGGCCGCCCGAGGACCGGGACCGCTGAACCGGAACCGGCGGGGGCGGCTACCGCCTCCGCCGGGCCGTGCCGAACAGGGAGCGGGTGATCTCGCGGCCGATCTGGGTGCCGACCGAGCGGGCCAGGGACCTGAACATCCCGCTGTTCACGACCTGTTCGACCAGCGACGGCTCCTCCTCGGGGGTCCTGGACCGGGGAGCCCTGGACGTGGGGGTCCCGGGCTCGGGAGCCTCGGCCCTCGGCGCCTCCCGAGGCGGCCGCTCCCCGGGCCGAGCGCTCAGCCTCTCGTACGCCGACTCGCGGTCCACAGCCTGTGCATAACGGTCGTGGAGCGAGGACCCGCGGACCGCCTGGTCCAGTTCGGCCGCGTCCACCGGGCCCATCAGGGACTCCGGGGCGCGCAGCCGGGTGGCGGCGACCGGGGTGGGGGCGCCGTTCTCGCTGAGCACGGTCACCACGGCCTCGCCGGTGCCGAGGACGGTCAGCAGCTCCTCCAGGTCGTACGCCGACCTCGGGAAGGTCCGCACGGTGGCCTTCAGGGCCTTCTGGTCGTCGGGGGTGAAGGCGCGCAGGGCGTGCTGGACGCGGTTGCCGAGCTGGCCGAGGACGTCGGCGGGCACGTCCTTCGGGGTCTGGGTGACGAAGAAGACGCCGACGCCCTTGGAGCGGATCAGCCGCACGGTCTGCGTGATCGAGTCCAGGAACGCCCGGGAGGCGTCGTCGAACAGCAGATGCGCCTCGTCGAAGAAGAAGACGAGCTTGGGCTTGTCGGCGTCGCCGATCTCGGGCAGGTCGTGGAAGAGGTCGGCCAGCAGCCACATCAGGAACGTGGAGAACAGCTGCGGCTTGTCCTGCACGGCCGCGAGTTCCAGTACGGAGACGATGCCCCGGCCGTCCTCGGCCGTGCGCAGGAAGCCGGCCGTGTCGAACTCCGGCTCGCCGAAGAAGTCCGCCATGCCCTGTGCCTCGAAGGCCGTGAGCGAGCGCAGGATCACCCCGGCCGTGGCGCTGGACAGGCCGCCGATGCTCTTCAGCTCCGCCCTGCCCTCGTCGGAGGTGAGGAAGGCGACGACCGCCCGCAGGTCCTTGAGGTCGATCAGCTCCAGACCCTTGGTGTCGGCGTAGTGGAAGACGAGGCCGAGGGACTGCTCCTGGGTCTGGTTGAGCCGGAGCACCTTGGACAGCAGCACCGGGCCGAAGCTGGTGATCGTGGCGCGTACCGGGATGCCGTGGCCGAGGCCGCCGAGCGCGAAGAACTCCGCCGGGAAGCCGGCCGGCGTCCACCGCTGTCCCACTTCGGCGGCCCTCCTGCGGACCCGGTCGCCCGGCTGCCCGGGGCGGGCGATACCGGACAGGTCGCCCTTGACGTCCGCGAGGAACACCGGCACGCCCTGCGCCGACAGCTGCTCGGCGATCAGCTGGAGGGTCTTGGTCTTTCCGGTGCCGGTGGCGCCCGCGACCAGGCCGTGCCGGTTGAGCATGGGCAGCGGGACGCGGACCGGGGCGCCGGCGTGGCACTGCGCCTCCCACAGGAGGGCGCCGAGGTCGAGGGCGGGACCGGTGAAGGCGTACCCGGAGGCGATCTTCTGCGCCTCGGCCGGGAGCGCGGCATCCCCCCGCGGGGTGGTGGGCGGCACCGTCTCGCTGTCACTCATGTCCGGCCTCTGTTCCCGGTTGTAGCCCATTTGACTGCTTTGCGGCATCTTTTCAAGCGTTGCACTCCGCCGCCATGGCTGCGCCCGGAACGTCTGGGCCGGTAGGCTTTCCGTGTGATCTTCAAGCGCATCGGAAACGGCCGGCCGTACCCCGACCACGGCCGGGAAAGCACCCGGCAGTGGGCGGACGTCGCGCCGCGCCCGGTCCGCCTCGATCAGCTCGTGACCACCAAGCAGCAGCTCGATCTGGAGACTCTGCTCGCGGAGGACTCGACGTTCTACGGCGACCTCTTCGCGCACGTCGTGAAGTGGCAGGGCGACCTGTACCTGGAGGACGGTCTGCACCGCGCGGTCCGCGCCGCCCTCCAGCAGCGCCAGGTGCTGCACGCGCGCGTGCTCGAACTCGACTGACGCGGCGCGGCAGGGCCGTTGGCCCTTTCGGGTTCCGCTGAGCGGCATCGGCTGATCATCAGATAGGCATCGCCGCTCAGGCGCACTACGCTGCGTTCATGAGCATGCTGACTCCCCCCGGCATGGGCGGCAAGTACCGGATCACGGGGGACACATACCCTCGGATGCGACCGCCCCGGCGCCGGGGCAGGCTCATCGCCGCCGCGGTGGCCTCCGTCGCGGTGCTCGGCCTCGTCGGCTGGGGCACCCTGCAGCTCATCGACGTCTTCACGGGCGGCGACGAGAAGTCCTCGGCGTCCGGCTCCACGGAGAAGTGCCGCACCAAGGCCGCCCACGCCGCCCCGGTCAAGGCGCTGCCGCCCCGGCCCGGCACGATCACCGTGAACGTCTACAACGCCACCAAGCGCACCGGGCTCGCCAAGGACACCGCGGACGAGCTGAAGAAGCGCGGCTTCAAGATCGGTGACGTGGGCAACGCGTCCAAGGAGTTCGACAAGAAGGTCAAGGGCACCGGGATGCTCCTCGGCCCCGCCGCGGCGCAGAACACCTCGCTCCCGGTGCTCGCCACCCAGCTGGCCGGCGCCGAGCGCCGCACCGAGGCGGGGCGCAAGGGGGCCGCGCTCGATCTGATCCTCGGGGACGGGTTCAAGGGGCTGGCCAAGCCGGCCGCCGCCGCCCAGGCGCTGACCGCGCTGACCGCGCCGGCACCTTCGGCCGACCCGGCGAAGAAGAGCTGCTGAGCGACCCCCACCGACCGGCGAGGAAGAACCGCCGAGCGTCCGCCGCCGACGCGGCGGGGGCGGAACCGGGGAACTGCGCCGTGCTCTTCGGGCATGGTCCGGCCGTGGCCGGTCGCACAGTTCCCCCGCGCCCCCCTTGGGGCGCGCCGCGCCTTCGGGACGCCTGAGCGGTCCGGTTACTCCGCCGCGCCGTACAGCCGGTCGCCCGCGTCGCCGAGGCCCGGGACGATGTAGCCGTGCTCGTTGAGGTGGTCGTCCACCGCCGCCGTCACGACCGTCACCGGCGTGCCCGCCAGCTCGCGCTCCATGACCTCGACGCCCTCGGGGGCGGCCAGCAGGACCACGGCCGTCACATCGTCGGCACCGCGCTTGATCAGCTCCTGGATCGCCGCGACCAGCGTGCCGCCCGTGGCCAGCATCGGGTCCAGGACGTACACCTGGCGGCCCGAGAGGTCCTCCGGCATGCGCGTCGCGTACGTGGAGGCCTGCAGGGTCTCCTCGTTGCGGATCATGCCCAGGAAGCCCACCTCGGCCGTGGGCAGCAGCCGCACCATGCCGTCCAGCATGCCGAGACCGGCCCGCAGGATCGGCACGACCAGCGGACGGGGCCGGGCGAGCTTGACGCCGGTGGTGGTGGCCACGGGCGTGTCGATGTCGACCGCTTCGGTGCGCACGTCCCGCGTGGCCTCGTAGGCGAGCAGGGTGACCAGTTCGTCGGCGAGCCTGCGGAAGGTCGGGGAGTCCGTGCGCCGGTCGCGCAGCGTGGTGAGCTTGTGGGCGACCAGAGGGTGGTCGACGACGTGGAGACGCATGCCCATAACGGTACCTGCGCTCCGCACCCCCTGGTGCTGGCGTCAAACCGCCCGTCCGGGGGAAAGTGGGAGGGACGGACTGGGGAGGTGTGACGTGCCTGACCTGCCTGACCTTCCCGGGGAAGCGCCCGGGACCACCGAGGCCGCGGCCGATTCCGCGGCCCCCGAGACGGACGCCGAGCGCCGGCGCCGACGCGCCCGGTTCCTGCGCGAACTCGCCGAGGCCCGCGCACTGCGCGCCCGGGTCCAGCCGCGACGCGCCAAGGCCGCACGGCTGCGCCACGCGATGCGGATGCGGACGTTCCGCTGGTAGGGAGGGAAGCCGTGAGCAAGGCCCGGTAGGGAAGTTGGCGACCCGGAAGATCCACGGCCCCGCCGGTGTTCGCGTGGTGGACGTGCGTGAGCGCCCGCGAAATCCGCGTACGATCCGCAGGTGGCGGCAATGAGTGCGCTGCTGGGTCGATGACGGATCCACGATCGAAACAGCCAGACACAGGGAGCCGAAGACGTCCCCTGAACGCCTTGTTTCTGCCACGATTCCGAGTGGGTGGGGCTCGGAGCCCAAGCTCTCTCCGCCCATGTACCTCCGCCGGGGGGACCCCCAACCGGCACGCCTATGACCAGTGGGAGAGTCACGGTGTACTTCGCCGCACTGCTCGCGCGCACCGAAGACGGGTGGGAAGCGAGCGACACAGAGCTGGACGATGTGGAGACCCTGTCGGATCTGGCCGACCTGGCCCGGGAAGCCTCTCCCGACGATGACACGGTGCTCGTCCTGATCGAGCAGGAGGACGCCTGGTTCGGCGTCGTCCGCGTGGACGGTGAGGACGACCCTCGCATCTACGTCTCGGACGCCGCAGCCGCCGCCCGCAGCGCCTACGGTGAGCTGCTGCTCACCGACGAACTGCTCGGCCGGGAGCCCGGCGCCGACGACGGCCCGGACCTGGACGCCCTGGACCTCGACGGCACGGAGGACGGTGAGTCCGAGGACGACGGCGAGGACGACGAGGGTGCCGCCGCCGACGCGGTGCCGCACAGCCCGGTGGGCGACAGCGAGATCCTCGACGACCTGGGCATCGGCGAGAAGGAACTGCGTGCCCTGGACGCCGATGACGCGCTCAGCTCGATCGCCGAGGCCCTGGGTGCCTCGGAGGTGCTGGAGACCGTCCGCTGACCGCCCGGGACGAGGACGGCACGGCAGGCGTCCCGGACCCGGTGCGCGACCGCTGGCGGGCCGCGATGCGGCTCGCCCTGGACGAGGCCGACCGGGCCGTCCGGGGCGGTGACGTCCCGGTCGGCGCCGTCGTGCTGTCCCCGGACGGTACGACGGTGCTCGGAGCCGGGCACAACGAGCGCGAGGCGACCGGCGATCCCACGGCCCACGCGGAGGTCCTGGCGATCCGGCGGGCCGCCGCGAGGCTCGGGCAGTGGCGGCTGACCGGCTGCACGCTGGTCGTCACCCTGGAACCGTGCACGATGTGCGCGGGCGCCATCGTCCAGTCCCGGGTGGACCGGGTCGTCTACGGCGCCCGGGACGACAAGGCGGGCGCGGCCGGCTCCCTGTGGGACGTGATCCGGGACCGCAGGCTCAACCACCGGCCGGAGGTCGTCGAGGGCGTCCTCGCGGCGGACTGCGCCCATCTCCTCACGGAGTTTTTCCGGGACCGCTGAATACCGATTTCAAACCCTGCCCCACCTTGCTGTAAGGTCTCCCTCGGTAGCGTGTCCGAGCGGCCGAAGGAGCTCGCCTCGAAAGCGAGTGTGGCGCAAGTCACCGAGGGTTCAAATCCCTCCGCTACCGCCGAAAGACGAAGGGCCCGGTCCGATGGACCGGGCCCTTCGCTTTGCTCCGGGGCGCCCCCCGTCCGCTGAACGGGACCCTTGTGCGATTATCAACAGCGCTCCGGGCAGTCAGCGACAGGGGGAGGCCGCGGTGGCGGTGAACGCCAAGAAGATCGCCGTGTACGCGCTCGTGGTCTTCGCGCTGTACGTGATCATCACGGACCCGGCCAAGGCGGCCGACTACGTCCAGATAGGCTTCGAGGGCATATCGGACGCCGCCAAGGCCATAGGCGACTTCATGACCTGGGTCGCCCACGGAGGAAAGAGCTGAGGTACACCCCATGATCCGCCACTTGGTCCTGTTCAAGCTCAACGAGGGCGTCGGGCGCGACGATCCGCGGGTCGTGGCGGGCGTGGAGGCCTTCAGGGCCCTCGGCGGCCGGATCGAGGAGCTGCGCTTCTGGGAGTGCGCCTGGAACATCAGCGACCGGCCGATCGCCTACGACTTCGCGATCAACTCGGCCGTGGAGGACACGGACGCCCTCAAGCGCTACCTGGAGCACCCCGCCCACCAGGCGGGCGTGGCGCTGTGGCGCGAGTTCGCCACGTGGGTGATCGCCGACTACGAGTTCTGAGGCGCCGACCCCAGCAGCCCTCCGCCGGAACGGCGGGGGGCTTTCTTGCGTCCCGGATCCCAACTTGTCGATTTCCGACCACAACACGGTGTAATGCGGTGCTTGAACACAGTGCACATGTCTTGTGATGCTATGACCGCTTTTGACGGATGATTGACCGAAGAAGAGGTGGCGTTGACTGTGTCGGCCAGTACTGCGCCACCCCAGCCGGAGGCGCCCGCCGAAGCCCCTCCGGCGCCCGAGAAGCGCCGCGGCGCCGACACCCGAGCCCTGACCCAGGTGCTCTTCGGCGAGCTGAAGCAGCTCACGCCGGGCACTCCGGAGCACAACCGGGTACGGGGAGCGCTGATCGAGGCGAACCTCCCGCTCGTACGCTACGCGGCCGCCCGCTTCCGCTCCCGCAACGAGCCGATGGAGGACGTGGTCCAGGTCGGCACCATCGGTCTGATCAACGCCATCGACCGCTTCGACCCCGACCGGGGCGTGCAGTTCCCGACCTTCGCGATGCCGACCGTGGTCGGAGAGATCAAGCGGTACTTCCGGGACAACGTCCGCACGGTCCACGTACCGCGCCGGCTGCACGAGCTGTGGGTGCAGGTGAACAGCGCGACCGAGGACCTCACCACGGCCTTCGGGCGCTCACCGTCCACCGCCGAGATCGCCGAACGCCTGCGGATCAGCGAGGAGGAGGTGCTGTCCTGCATCGAGGCGGGACGCTCGTACCACGCCACCTCGCTGGAGGCCGCGCAGGAGGGCGACGGACTGCCCGGACTGCTGGACCGGATCGGCTACGAGGACCCGGCACTGGACGGCGTGGAACACCGCGACCTGGTCCGCCATCTCCTCGTCCAACTCCCCGAGAGGGAACAGCGAATCCTCCTGCTGCGCTACTACAGCAATCTCACCCAGTCCCAGATCAGCGCGGAACTCGGCGTCTCCCAGATGCATGTGTCGCGACTGCTCGCCCGGAGCTTCCAGCGGCTGCGCTCCGCGAATCGGATCGACGCATAGCCCCACGGACACAGTCGCCGTCGCAGCGATGCACAGCGGGTGTTCGGCCGATGCATAGCGGGCGCACGGAAGCACGGCTCGAACAGCACTGCATCGCAAACCCGAGCGATCGGTAACCGGTGCGAGCGAATCGCTCACCAGGGCAGTTGCCGACAGTTGTGCCCCGAATAAGCGTCAGACCCCCTCTTTCCAGGGCCGATTCGGCTTCAGCATGTCGACATGTCACTACAGCGTGTTGCCGACATGTGACATTCTGCGGGAAGCGCGTTTGCCGAGGCTCCGGCTCCGGTATTCAGGTGAAGGCTGCGTTGCTCGAAAGGCAGCACCGCCGCGACCGTCCCGCGACCCAAAGGGGGTGGCATGTCCGCAGACCAGGGCAGCTCGAAGGTGCTGACGCCCACGATGAGCGAGGCAGCGCCCAAGCAGCTCGACGCTATCGACGTCCTCGACGACGTCACGGCCCTCGACGCCGTGCCGGCCCCGGCCGACCCCTCCGCCGTTCCCGCGGAGGCTGCCCCGGCCGTGCAGGCCTCGGCGGACATCGACACCCGTACCCTGTCCCGCTCCCTCTTCCTGCGGCTCGCCGCGCTCGACGAGGACAGCCCGGAGCGGGCCTACGTCCGGGACACCCTCATCGAGCTGAACCTGCCGCTGGTCCGCTACGCGGCCGCGCGCTTCCGCTCCCGCAACGAGCCGATGGAGGACATCGTCCAGGTCGGCACCATCGGCCTGATCAAGGCGATCGACCGCTTCGACTGCGAACGGGGCGTGGAGTTCCCGACCTTCGCGATGCCGACGGTCGTCGGGGAGATCAAGCGGTTCTTCCGCGACACCTCGTGGTCGGTGCGCGTCCCGCGCCGGCTCCAGGAGCTGCGCCTGGCGCTCACCAAGGCCAGCGACGAACTGTCGCAGAAGCTGGACCGCTCCCCGACGGTGACGGAACTGGCCGCGGTGCTCGGTGTCTCCGAGGAGGACGTGGTCGACGGCCTCGCGGTCGGCAACGCCTACACCGCCTCCTCGCTGGACTCCCCGGCCCCCGAGGACGACGGCGGCGAGGGCTCGCTGGCCGACCGGCTCGGTTACGAGGACAGCGCGCTGGAGGGCGTGGAGTACCGCGAGTCCCTCAAGCCGCTGCTGGCCAAGCTCCCGCCGCGCGAGCGCCGGATCATCATGCTGCGCTTCTTCGCCAACATGACCCAGTCCCAGATCGGCGAGGAGGTCGGCATCTCCCAGATGCACGTCTCCCGGCTGCTGACCCGGACCCTGGCGCAGTTGCGGGAGGGCCTGATCTCCGACTGAGGCTTCAGTTCTGACGACCCGTCAGTCACACTGGCCCGATGCTGCGAGCGACAGGGTCGGGCAGGGTCGCAGGGGCGACGCGTACGACATGGACTCGTGGCCGCCGAGGCGCCGTGACGGCAGCATCGGCGGCCGTCGTCTGTCTGGGCGGGGTACTGGCCGCGTGCGCGGGCGGCGGTCCGGGCGGCGGCTTCGCCGCGGTCGGCGCGGGGGACGGTCCGGGCCCGCAGGGTCCGGCCGCCGCTCCGAGCGGCTCCGTGACCTTCGTTCCGCTCGACGGAGGGCGGGGACGAGGCACGGGCCGGGGCGGCCACACCGCCTCGGCCACCGCCGGTCCGGGCCGCGCCGACGGTCGCGGACGGGTCGGCGGACCGGAGCGGACCGCCCGGGGCCAGGCCTCCGGCCCGAGTCAGGGGATCCCCTCCGGCACCTCGGGGCCGACCGGCGACACGGGCGGCGGCGACAGGCCCGGTCCGACGACGCCGACGCCCGCCCCGACCATCCCCGCTCCCGGGCACACCTCGACCCCACCCGTATCGCCGGCCGACCTCTCCTGGGGAGAGCCCGCGACCGAGGACACGGACCGGCGCTGGTGCCAGAAGGTGACCCTCGGCTTCCGCAACTCCGGCGGCACGGCGGTGCGTTCGGGTGCGGTGACGTTCGGGACCCACGTCATCGGCGCGCTGGGCATCGACTGGGGGACGGTCGAGTCGACCGAGGAGCTGCCGGTGCCGGTCGGGCCGGGGGCGCGTACGGACCACACCTGGACGGTGTGCGTCGACGCCTGGCGGGTACCGCTCGGCATGCACATCGAGACGCGGGACGTCTCCGTCCGGTGGGAGTGATCCCTACTTCAGCGCCAGCCAGGCGACGCCGGCCACCACGACGAGCGCCACGATGACACCGACGATCAGGCCGATCCGGGGACCGGTGGAGGCGGCCGCCTGCTGCTGCCGCCCCTGGGGAGCCTCGTCGACGAACGCGCGGAACATCTGGGTGCTGCCGGCGGGGTCGTAATTGCCCTGGGGGCCCTGGGTGTTAGCCATGGCCCGAGACCCTAGCGAATCCAGGTGAGCGACCCAAGTGCGGGGCCACCAGGACAGACAGGGGCACGCCACCCGCGACCACCTGCATATTTACGCTAGCAATACTTGCCTTTGCCAAGTTTTTGCGTCAGCGCACCCCGATTTGTTTGCCTGCAGCAACCAAGCACCGTATGGTTGCCCCAAGCAACGAATACGGGAGGTGTGATGGCCGAGCAGGCGCAGTTCGAAGAGCTGGCGCGTCAGCTCAGCGCCGTCGGAGCCGTGAAACGGGACATGGGGCGGATCCTGCCGCCCGACTGCCCGGCCGGGTCGGCCGCCGTGCTGACGCTGCTCGGCCGCCACGGGGACATGCGCATGAGCAAGCTCGCGGAGCTGCTCTCCGTGGACATGTCGGTGACCAGCCGGCATGTCGCGCACGTCGCCGCACGCGGCTGGATCGAGCGGTCCTTGGACCCCTCGGACAAGCGCTCGCGCATCCTGCGCCTGACGCCCCAGGGGCTGGAGCAGCTGGACGAGCTGTCCCGGCGGACCACGGATCTGCTCACCGAGCGGCTCGCGGACTGGAGCGACGAGGACGTCGGCCAGCTGATCCGGCTGATGACACGCCTGCGCGCGTCCTTCGGCGACTGCCGTTCCGCCCCGGTCCGGCACTCCTCCGCGGCCGCCCCCGTATACGAAGAGACCACCCGTACACCCGCAAACACGTAAGAGAAGGAAGCCCATGGCAACGACCACACCAGCCGGTGTGCGGGCTCACGCCAAGCACGGGGGAGGCTCAGGCCACGCCCCGATGACGCACCGGCAGATCATGGAGGCCCTGTCCGGGCTGCTGCTCGGCATGTTCGTGGCGATCCTGTCCTCCACGATCGTCTCCAACGCCCTGCCGGAGATCATCGGCGACCTCGGCGGCGGCCAGTCCGCCTACACCTGGGTGGTCACCGCCGCCCTGCTGTCGATGACCGCGGCCACTCCCCTGTGGGGCAAGCTCGCCGACCTGTACAGCAAGAAGGCTCTCGTCCAGATAGCCCTGATCATCTACGTGGTCGCCTCGATGGCGGCCGGCCTGTCGCAGAACCCCGGCATGCTGATCACCTTCCGGGTGTTCCAGGGCATCGGCGTCGGCGGTCTGTCCGCCCTGGCGCAGATCGTCATGGCGGCGATGATCTCCCCGCGCGAGCGCGGCCGTTACTCCGGCTACCTCGGCGCCACCTTCGCCGTCGCCACCGTCGGCGGCCCGCTGCTCGGCGGAGTCATCACCGACACCTCCTGGCTGGGCTGGCGCTGGTGCTTCTACGTCGGCGTCCCCTTCGCGATCATCGCGCTGATCGTGCTGCAGAAGACCCTGCACCTGCCCGTGGTCAAGCGGGAGGTCAAGGTCGACTGGGGCGGCGCGACCCTCATCTCCGCGGCCGTCTCCCTGCTGCTGGTCTGGGTCACCTTCGCCGGTGACAAGTACGACTGGCTGTCCTGGCAGACGTACGCGATGGTCGGCGGTTCGATCGCCCTCGGCGCGCTGTTCGTGCTCGTCGAGTCCAAGGCGAGCGAGCCGATCATCCCGCTGCGCCTGTTCAAGAACCGCACGATCACGCTGGCCTCGCTGGCCTCGCTGTTCGTCGGCATCGCGATGTTCTCCGGCACGGTGTTCTTCAGCCAGTACTTCCAGCTGGCGCGGGACAAGTCCCCGACGATGTCGGGCGTCATGACCATCCCGATGATCGGCGGTCTGTTCGTCTCCTCGACCGTCTCGGGTCAGTTCATCACCCGCACCGGCCGCTGGAAGGCGTGGCTGGTCAGCGGTGGCGTGCTGGTGACGGCCGGCCTGGTGCTGCTCGGCGGCATCCGGTACGACACCGAGTACTGGAAGATGGCCATCTTCATGGCCCTGCTGGGTCTCGGCATCGGCATGATGATGCAGAACCTGGTGCTCGCCACGCAGAACCAGGTGGCCCCCTCCGACCTCGGCTCGGCCAGCTCCACGGTGACCTTCTTCCGCTCCCTCGGCGGTGCGGTCGGCGTCTCCGCGCTGGGTGCGGTGATGTCCCACAAGATCACCGACTACGTCAAGGACGGCGTCTCCACCCTCAGCCCCAAGTACCAGGCCGCCCTGGCCGGGGGCTCCGGCTCCACCGACAGCATCCCGGACATGGACAAGCTGCCGGCCCCCATCCGGACGCTGCTGGAGAGCGCCTACGGCCACGGCATCGCGGACGTCTTCCTCATCGCCGGCTGCCTCGCCGCCGTCGCGTTCCTGATCACGCTGTTCATCAAGGAGGTCCCGCTGAAGACCAAGGGCGCGCTCGCCCAGTCCGCCGAGGGCGCGGCTCCCGTGACCGACCCGGCCGCCGCCCCCGTCGTCGCCGAGGCCCAGGCCCCGGCCGCCGAGCCGGTCCCGGCCGCCGTCGCCGCCGCTCCGGCCGCCGAGGGCACGGCCACCGCCACGGCCATCCGGCAGCTGACGGCCGTCGCCACGGCGGAGCCCGGAGCCTTCGGCGGCACCCCGGTGCACGGCTTCGTCCGCGGCGCCGAGAGCGCCCCGGTCCCGCAGGCCGCGGTCACCCTGATCTCGCTGTCCGGCCGCCAGCTGGGCCGCTCGGTCGCCCAGGCCGACGGTTCCTACGCGGTGGACGCCCCCGGTACCGGCAGCTATGTCCTGATCGCCTCCGCCGACGGCTACCAGCCGCAGGCCTCCACCATCGTGGTGGGCGAGGAGCCGCTGCCCTACGACATCCTGCTCAGCGGCACCAGCGGTCTCACCGGTGTGGTCCGGGCCGCCGGGAGCGCGCTGCCGGTCAAGGACGCGATGGTGATCGTCACCGATGTGCGCGGGGACCTGCTGGCCACCGCCGCCACCGGGGAGCAGGGCGAGTTCGCCTTCGGCGAGCTGGTGCCGGGCGTGGTGACCGTCGCGGTCAACGCGGGCGGGTTCCGGCCGCGCGCACTGCCGGTCGAGGTCGGCGCCACCGGGGTCACCCGGATCGAGGTCGACCTGGACGCCGGTGCCCGGCTGCAGGGGGTCGTGAAGGCCCCGCACGGTCCGCTGGCCGATGCCCGCGTGACGCTGGTCGACCAGGCCGGCAACGTGGTCGGCACGGCCACCACCGGCTCGGACGGGGCGTACGCCTTCACCGACCTGGACAACGGCGAGTACACCGTCATCGCCACGGGCTACCCGCCGGTGGCCACGGCCCTGTCCGTCTCCGGCATCGGAGTCGACGGCCACGACATCGAACTCGCCCACCCCGGCGAGTAGTTCGACCACGGCCCGGGGGGGGGGGGGGGGGGGGGGGGGGGGGGGGGGGGGGGGGGGGGGGGGGGGGGGGGGAGAGGCGCGTTGTTTCTTTTGAGGGGAAAAGAGGA